>PMDT01000048.1:3026-14540 GCA_003154555.1 Spirochaetaceae bacterium | reverse complement strand
ATGCACATCGCGTCGTTGAGCCCCGGCCAGGCAAGTGCCGCCTCGGCGGAGGAGAACACTTCCACGACCCAACCGCGCAGACCCAGCATCTGCCCGATGGAATGCCGGGCAGCCTCGTCATCATCGATGACGACGATCGTGCCCGACTCCCTGTGTTCCGCGCTCACGCGTCACTCCTTGCCGCACCCTCGCGCGGCGCGGCGGGAAAGCGGATGCAGAATGTCGCCCCCTCCCCCGGCGCGCCGCGCGCCTCGATCGTGCCCTTGTGATCCTGGACGATGCTGCGGGAAATGGAAAGGCCCAGGCCGTGGCCGCCCTTGCGCGTCGTGTAGAAGGGCTGGAAGAGCCGCCGCCCCTGCTCCTCGGTAAACCCCTTGCCCGAGTCGCTCACTTCCACGACGACCGGGAGTGCTGCGGATGGATCGCGTCGGCTCCTGATCGTGAGGCGCCGCGACGGTGAGTCGATCATGGCCTGGCGCGCATTGGAGAGCAGGTTGAGAAAGACCTGGGCCAGGCGTGTCCTGTCGCCCCAGACCGGGGGAAGCCCGGCGTCAAGGTCGAGAGAAATGGTGACCTCGGAGAGCTTCATCTGCGGAAGCAGGAACTCCACGGTCTCGCGGATGACGCTGTTGGGATCCAGCAGCACGAAGACGCTGTCGGCCCGGCGCGAAAGCTCCCGCATCTGGTTGATGATCTTCGCGGCGCGGTCCACCTGCTCGGAGATGAGCCGCAGGTTGTTCTTCACGTCCGCCTCGGCGCCGGCTTTCTGGTCCAGCATGTAGTAGGCGTTGCGTGCGTAGTTCCTGATGCCGGTCAACGGCTGATTCAGCTCGTGCGAGATGGATGCCGCCATTTCCCCCAGCTCGGCCAGGCGGGCGGAATGCTCGAGCTGCTCCTCCAGCCTGCGCGTGTGCTCGGCCATCTCCCCGCGTCGCGCGGATTCCTCCCGGCGCGCGCTCACGTCCAGCACGCAGATCATCGCCGCGGCGCCGTCTGCAAGCTGCACCTGCCCGCCCGAGGCCTCGACCGACACCAGGGCGCCGTCGCTCTTCAGGAGTGAAAGCTCGCGCGGGAGCTCGGGATCCGCGCCCAGACCGCCCAGCGCGGCGAGCTCTTCAGGAGGGACGATTTCGTCCAATGCTGCCCCTTCCATGGAATCGGACTCCCGTCCCAGGAGGAGGCGCATCCTTCGGTTGGCCAGCAGAATGCGCCCGCTCCTGTGCAGGATCACGCCGGCGGGCACATTGTCCAGGGCCTGGCGCACACCCTCCTCCCGGTCAGGCGCCGCCGCGTTGTCCGGCGATGAAGCCCGCGCCTTTCCTCGAACCGGTTCGCGACCGAGAAGGAAGGCGGACCCGGCGAGCAGGACCGGGACTCCTGCGATGATCGGCAGGGGCAGTACCATCACGGCGCCGATCGAGGCAGCGATCAGGAGAAAGAGGATGAGGGAGAGCACGGGTGTTCTGATGCGCTGATTATATCGCCTTGACACCCCGGTGACAAACGAAGAGATTGACGCCGTGAACAGGCTCCCGCTGTCAAAGGACAATCGGCGCACGTTCTGGGGATTCGCGGGAGACCTCTTTTTCTTCGGCGTTGGCGCGAGCTTCGCCGGCCAGACCACGGTCATCCCTTCATTCGTTGCCACGCTCACGACCTCCGCGCCGCTCATCGGGCTCGCCTCGACGCTGCTCACGGGCGGCTGGCTCATCCCGCAGCTCTTCGCAGCGAACAGCCTCGCGGGCCTCACCCGCCGCAAGCCTTTCGTCGTGGCACCCGCGATCTTCGCCAGGATCGTGGCGCTCGCCCTGCCCGTGGCAATCCTCCTGCTTGCACGGCGAAGCGCGGTCGTGCTGCTCGTCGCTTTCTTCGCGCTCTACCTCGCCTTCTATCTCGCCGACGGTGTGGCAAGCGTCGCCTGGCTGGACATCCTGGGTCGCTGCCTGCCGGCGCGGACGCGTGCACGGCTTATCAGCCTTGGCACGACGGCTCCCGGTGTCGTCGGCATCGGCGCCGGGGTGATCGTCGGCATCGTCCTCTCCTCCACGCGCATCCCGTGGCCTTTCAACTATGCGCTGCTTTTCGGCATCTGCGGGGTGTTCTGGGCGTTCTCGCTCTTTTCGTTCCTGTTCATCCGCGAGACTCCCCTTGCCGCCGTGCAGGAGCCGCTGCCATGGGGCTCCTACTTCCGCAAGCTCGGGCGCGTGGTGCGCGCCGATCCGCCGTTCCGCAGGGCGGTGGCGTTGTGGATCGCCCTCGGGGGCGTGGGCATCGCGGCACCCTTTTATGTCATTCACGGGCTCGAAAACCTGGGCTTCCCGCCGGCGAGTGTCGGTTTCTTCACGTCGGTCCAGCTCGTGGGCGGCGTCTTCTCCGCGCTGCTGCTCGGCGTCATGGGTGAAAGACGGGGCACGCGCTCGGTGATGCGGCTCTGGGGATGGGTCGCCCTGCTTGCCCCCGTGATCGCGATCGCGGCACCCTTCATCGCACGGGCCGTACCGGGCGCCGTCCTGTACGTCTACGCCCTGGTGTTCGTGGTCGTCGGCATGCAGGGAAACGCGAACATGGCAGGCTTTCTCAACTGGGTGCTCGAATGGGCGCCCGGGTCCGACCGTCCGCTGTACATCGGGTTTGCAAACACCCTGACCGGCGTCTCGCTGGTCATGCCGCTGATCGGCGGCTGGATCCTCCAGGCAACAGGCTCGTACGTGGCCCTTTTTGTCGCGGCGATGGCGGGACCCGTCATCGCGCTTTTCATGCTCCGCGGCCTGCCCGAGCCGAGGCGGGAACCGTCGCGCGGACCGCGCGGGGTGTGAGCCTTGCGCACGAGGGTGCCGCCCGCTACCCTCACCGACATGAACGACCCGCTTCCGCGCGTCGGTATCGACGACATCCGCGCCGCCGCCGAACGCATCCGCCCGTATGCCCACCGAACCCCGATCCTCACGAGCTCCACGATGGATGCGTTGACGGGTGCCCGCGTGTTCTTCAAGTGCGAAAACTTCCAGCGCGTGGGTGCCTTCAAGTTCCGCGGCGCATGCAACGCGGTATATTCCCTTGACGACGCCACGGCGGCGCGAGGAGTCGCCACGCATTCATCGGGCAACCACGCGCAGGCGCTGGCCCTTGCCGCGCGAATCCGCGGCATCGCCGCGTGCATCGTGATGCCGCGCGATGCTCCCCGGGTGAAAGTGGATGCGGTGCGCGGATATGGCGCGCGCATCGTATTCGCCGGAGCGGCACCCGAGGACAGGGAGAAGACCTTGCAGGAAGTCGTGAGCGAAACCGGCGCGGAGTTTGTCCACCCGTCGGATGACCTTCGTGTCATTGCCGGCCAGGGAACCGCCTCGCTCGAGATCTTCGAAGATCTGCCCGATCTGGACATCATCATCACGCCCGTTGGCGGTGGCGGGCTTCTCAGCGGCACCGCGCTCGCGGCACGGGCGCTGTCTCCCAGCACGCGTGTCATCGGCGCCGAGCCCGCGGCTGCAGACGACGCCTGGCGCTCCTTCACGACGGGGACGCTTCACAAGTCGGGCAATCCGCATACGATCGCCGATGGGCTGCGCACCTCCCTCGGGCCGCACACCTTCCCGATCGTGCGCGCCTGCGTGGACAGGATCGTGACGGCAAGCGAAGAATCGATCGCCGCCGCCATGCGCCTGGTCTGGGAACGGATGAAAGTAGTCATCGAGCCGTCCGCCGCCGTTGCACTCGCCGTGCTCCTGGACGGGAGCCTCGAGGCGAAAGGCAAGCGGGTGGCGATTGTCTTCTCAGGCGGAAACGTCGATCTTGATTCCTTGCCGTGGATGAAGCCGACGTCGTAAGCGTCGACGTCTTCTCGGCTCTCATCCCCCGCTGACGGCGTGCTTCGTCCGGGCGGGCTTCCGGGTCATGTGGGCGGCGCGATCGGCGTAGGGCACCTGGATTGCCCCGCTCAGCTTCGGCCTCTCCTTCGCGATGTAGGCGGGCATGAGGTGGTCCTCCACCGGCTGGATCAGCCCCTCGGCGGACAGGGACTGCCAGAAGGAGCCTGCCAGCGCTTCATCGCTCCTGTCCTCACCGAGCATGCAGTAGTACGGGCCGTCCAGGAGGATCACGACATTCCCGATGTGCATGTACGGGTCCCGGGGAGAGGGGATGTCCCGCGGCGGGAGGGACGGCACCGGATCATCCGGATTGCTGATGCGCAGGATGGGCAGATGCTCGAACCTGGCCTCACCCGCCGCATCGGTCACGCGCGGCTGGCCGGACGCATACACCTGGGCGATGCGGTACCCGTCGGTATCCAGCAGCATCGCGAGGATCACTGCCTCCGCGGCTCCCAGTGAATGCCCGAAGATCACGAGGTCATAATCCTTGTGCAGCCGTGGAAGGATGTCCTGGTACACGGCAAGGGCCATCTCTTCGAAGCCGAGATGGAGCTTGACGCCCAGCTTCTCATTCATACGCTGCGCGTACCGCACGTCGTAAAGCGCATTCTTGAGATTCGCGGTTCCCCGGACCCAGATCTCCTGCCGATGCGCCGCGTCCTGGGTCCCGATCATGTAGCGGTTCTTCGTGGCCGGCAGGTCAACGACCTCGAATGAATCGTAGTCGCCCCCGAGCGCCGCGGTGACCGCTGCCGCGGTCTGGTGGCGCATGACGTGATACGCCTCGGAAAGGCGGAGGATGGTCGTCCAGTCTACGGGCGCGGTCACATCCGGCGGCGGCGCCGGGGGAGGCGAGCCCGCGCAGGAGAGCAGTACCAGGACGACAGCGGAAACAAGGGCTGCCTTCGCCGGCAGACGGAGACGCATATTCCTGCTCCTTTACAAAGGGCGTTCATGTTGATGCGAGATCCCGGGAGACTATCCCATTTCAACGGGGCGGCGCAATGTCCGTTCGCGTCGTTCTCCGTGTGACGCGCGACCCGGGCTCAAAATAGTGTTATACCTCTTCACATTCGAACCTCAGGAGGTTGTGACATGCCAAAAAGATTGCTGGTTTTCTGCGTCGTACTGACAGTGGCGGGGTTCGTCTCCGCGGCTCCGGCACCCTATCTGCTGACGAACAGCTCGCTCCTGTCGCAGACGAGCTTCGGGCTCTTCACGAACGCGTTCGACGCCGCGTTCAACGAAAGTGACGCCGGCGCGCAGCCCACGTTCTCGACGCTGACTCCTTCCTATATTTTCAGCGGACTTGCAAATGATTTCTCGAGGCTTGTGGGCGATCTGACGCCGTCGCCACTTACTTTTGGATTCTACTCCTCCGGGGCGCAACCATGGTCGGCCTTTGGCGATCTCTATTTTCAGACAGCGGCCTCGAACCTGAATGATGGAACGACCGTTACCCTTGCGGGGACAAAATCCCCGGGCGATGGCACGACCTACTCCTGGGACCGGCAAACCCAGGCAAACACCTATGCATTCAATGAGGCATGGAATGCGGAGGGAAACGACCAGTTCCTTGTCAAGATGGGCAGCCTCAATCTCGGGGCGGTTGTCAACTGGTATTTCCTGCAGAACACAACAGGCCTTCCTTTGAACTCAGGATGGATGCCGATCAACTTGAGTCAGCACTTCGTCTTCAACTATGACACCGCGGCAGCGGGAGTGGCCCCCGCGCCGGCCCAGAACTATACGGAAGACGTTGCCAAGTCCATGCCCGATGCGACGTTCGACATCGGGCTCGCCGCGCCTCTTTTCTTCAAAGTCGGGTCCATCGGGTTCGACCTGGCGCCAAAGGTGGAATACAATCGGCATGACGCCTCGGTGGCAAACTCCCAGACGTACACTGTTCCTCAAGCCGCCGGGGCCGGCTCATTCGTGATTCCGGCTGGCGCGAACAATGCCACGACGGATGTCACCGGTTGGATGAGCGTCTCATTGACTTCCACGGCGAGCCTGCCGTCGCTCATCGGAGGAAATGAGAAAAACCAAACGCTGATAAATCTGGACGGGAATATCACGTTCAACACGGCAGATCCAAAGCACGTTGTCGCGAATCTGAACCCGGAAACCTGGAACTATGCGGGAGGAGGTGCCGCGTTCACCTATCCCGTGGGGAGCGTGAACCTGACCGACACGACCACGACACGCGCCGGAGGCATTGGCTTTCGCATTGCCCCGTCCGCGCAGCAGAGTCTGTATATCGATCTCGGGAGCGGCACGACGTGGGCAATCGGGCCAAAGGTGGACGTGGATGTAAGCTTCGCACCCGCCGCGGCAACGTACAGGACCCAGAGCACGGTCGTTTCGAAGGTGGATGGCAATGGGAACGGGACATTTACGGATGCGGCCGATACCATCGTCACAACCGTAATCACCTACAATCACAACAATGAAGGCGGCACGTGGACGACGATCGGCGGTATCGAGCTTCCCACTGCCTTGACATTCCGACCCTCGGGCAGCTTCTTCGGAATCACCGTGGGAGCCTCCCCACGACTCCTGTATACGCTGACGTCCGTGAGCAGCACGCCGGAAACCTCGAGCCAGGCAATCAGCGCCACGGACGGAACGGGTGCGGCAATTGCCGTGCCGGGGGGTATCACGACGGTCAACGCGGCAAACAGCAGCCCCGCGACCAGCGTGACATCAGGCTGGACGATCGATGCTCACCTCGCGCTTTCGATCGATTTCTATCTTCCCTCTGATGCCATTCTTCAAGTGAAGTGGACGGGTGCCGGAGGTCTGGCGTTCCAGGGGACGATCCCTCTGACCGGTCCGCGGCCGAAGGGAGAGGGAGACGCACCCCCCTCTCCGGGATTGCGCGGGCCCGCGGCACTTTGAGCCCTTTCAGCTTGTCAACGGGCAGCGGGGGGGCTACTATCCGACGCCATGCCCGTGATACCTGGGGACACACAGCTCTTGCTTCCGAGTGTGACCGTCCTCAAGGCTTCCGCGGGCTCGGGAAAGACATACGCGCTCACGCAGCGCTTTGTGCAGTTCCTTTTGTCGCCCAAGGTTCCCCGTAACGAGCTGCGAAATATCCTCGCCATCACATTCTCCCACAATGCCGCACGCGACATGCGCGAGAAGGTCCTTCAGTGGCTGAAGAAGCTCTCCTTCGGTGACCCGGAGAGGCTTGCGGCCATGGCCGGCGTCATTGCGGGTTTCGACGCGCGCGCCGCGCAAGGGGCCGGCGACCTCGTGGACCGCATTCTCGACCGCTACGCGGATTTCCAGGTGCAGACAATCGACAGCTTCATGTCCACGGTTTTCCGCGCCTCGGCGCTGGACTTCGGGTTCAGCCCCGAGTTCGAGATCCTGCTTGATCCCGAACCGCTCCTGGACTACGCATTCAGCCTCTTCCTCCGCGATGCGCAGCCGGGGAGCACCCGCGCCCGGTTGATCGATGAGGCCGTGCGTGACGCTCTCAGCTTCAAGACGAGCGGTGACACGTATCAATGGGATCCGGTTGCCCCGCTTCTTGCCGAAATAAAGGGAATCGATGCGCGCAGCGCATCGCTTGACGCCCCCCTCGCGCCGTGGGAGGCGCAGCCGAGCCTGCGTGTGCACGAGGCGCGCCTCGGTGCAGCGCTGGAACGTGTGGCGGCGCTCGTGGCAGCCTCCGGACTGGAGTACCGCACGCGCGCGCCGTTTCCCGACCTGCTCGCGCGGGCGCGCGCGGGGCGCTTCAGCGACCTGATCGGGCGCGGCATGACCACGCTCCCCGTGAAAAAGCCACGGTCGCGGGACGCGGGCGCGCGCGCCGCCTTCGAGCAGGTCGAGGAGGCATGGGCGGGCGTGGAGACGGCAGTGGCAGCCTACGCCGGCTGCTGGGCGCGCTCGTACCACCAGTCGGCGCTGCGGGTCTACGCGGAGATGGAGACGACGCTGGAGCGGGTGAAGCGCACGCAGGCAGCGGTCTTCATCGGCGACATCGGCCGCAGGCTGGGCGATTTCCTGTCCCGCGAGATCGTGCCCGACATCTACTTCCGCATCGGCGAGCGCGTGTGGCATTTCCTCATCGACGAGTTCCAGGACACGTCGCCGCTTCAGTGGCGGACCCTCTTTCCGCTCCTGGAGAACTCTTTGGCCTCAGGCGGCAGTCTTTTCGCGGTCGGGGACACGAAGCAGGCCATCTACGGGTTCCGCCAGGCCGACTACAGGATCATGAAGTCGCTGGAGGCGGAAAACCCCTTCCCCTCCGCGGAGCACATCCTGCTGGAGCTGGACACGAATCGACGCAGCCGGCCGCGCGTGCTGGAGCTCGCGGAAGCGGTGTTCATGCGAAACGCCGCGTCGGCGCCAGCCTACCGCGAGGCTGTCCGCAGGAGCGGCCTGGACTCCTGGACACAGCGACCACTGCCCGGGGAGGACCCGGGCTACGCCGAGGTCGTCGTGCTCCCCCGCGATGACGAGCAGCCTCCGGAAAAGGACAAGCTGCTCGCCGTGATGGCGGAGCTCTCCTCGCGCGGCTACGGGTGGGGGGACATCGCGCTCCTGGCCACGCGCAACGAGCACATCGTGCGGGCGACGTCATGGCTCAACGAGGCGGACATCCCGTTCATCTCCTTCAGCAATCTCGACGTGCGGGGTCGGCGCATGGCGCAGGAAATCCTCGCCCTGCTCTCATTCCTGGATTCGCCCCCGGACGATCTCTCGTTCGCCACGTTCACGCTCGGGATGCTTTTCACGCGGACGCTCGCCGCGCGCGGCGCCCCCCAAGGGCTGGGGGGTATCAGGGAGTTCCTCTTCCGCGCGCGGGGCGAGCGCCCACTCTACAAGTCCTTCCAGAAGGCATTCCCCGCGCTGTGGAAGGAATGTTTCGCCGGGCTCTTCCGCTCCGCCGGGTATCTCCCGCTGTACGACCTTGTCAGTGAGATCTACGTGCGCTTTGCCGTCTTCGAGCGCGCAGGTGAGGAAGAGGCGACACTGGCGAAGCTCCTCGAGGCGGTCAAGGACTTCGAGGGGTCGGGCGCGAACAGCCTCCGGGACTTCCTTTCGAAGGCCGGAGGCGACACGAGCATCTGGACCATCGACGTGCCGGAAAGCGCGCAGTCCGTGCGGGCCATGACGGTGCACAAGGCAAAGGGCCTGGGCTTCCCCGTCGTCGTGGCGCTCCTCTACGGAGAATCCAGCAGGGGGTTCAGCCATACCATCCTCGAGGAGGGTGGCGCGCGTCGCATGGTGAAGATCAGCCGCGATATCGCCGCCCGGGACCCGACGCTCCAGGATCTCTACGACCAGGAGGTCATGAAGGAGAAGGTCAACAGGCTGAACGGGCTGTATGTCACCCTCACGCGCGCCCTGCGGGAGACGTATGTCATCGGCGTGAAGAGGGACCGTGACACCTACCCGTTCGACATTATTCCCACCGACGGCTTTGCACCCCGCGCGGACAAGGGACCGGCCGCCCGCGCATCTCCCGGTGCGGAAACTGTCGCGACGCTCTCCCACGCCGCGCGTCCCGTTGCCATCTCGTTTCAGAGCGGGAATCTCGGCCGGGAGGAGAGGCTGCGCGGCGAGCTTGCGCACCGGATGCTGCAGCTCCTGGGGGAAGCCCCGGCTGATATCCGCGCAGCGCTCGCGGCGGCTGGCCGGCGCGCGGCGCGCGAGACGCGGAGCAACCCCGCGGTGACGCAGGATCTCGCCGCGCAGCTTTCCGCCATGATCGAAGGCTCCGAGCTGGCCGACTATTTCCTGCGCCGCCCGGGCAGGACCGCGTTCGTGGAAAAGGAGTTCTGCGATCGGGCGGGTCGCCTGGTGCGGATGGACCGCGTCGTGCATGACGCCGAAGGGGTGACGGTGATCGACTGGAAGACGGGCGCGGAGAACCCCGGCGAGCACGAGGCGCAGATCCACGACTACGCGCACGTCCTTTCCGGCGTCTATCCCGATGCGCCGATCGGCGCGCTCCTTGCCTACGTGGACCGCGGCATCGTGCGGAGGGTGCTGTGAGCATCACCGTGCTTCCGGCCGGCGGGTCCCTCATCGACGAGGTGGCGCGCCTGCTGGAGCAACCCGGGGTTTCCCTCGCGGAGGCGCGCGTGGTATTCCCGGGAAAGCGTCCCGCCCATTTCCTGCGCCGGCGGCTCGCTTTAGGAGCGGGGGGGAGCTTCATCCCGCCGGTCATCCAGTCAATGGACGAGCTCGTGGATGGCATTTTTGAGATGCAGGAGGACCGCCGGGGCACATTGCTGCCGCGGCTGGAGCTGCTCGATGCAGTGGCGATCCTCTATGATATCCAGCTTGCATCGCCGCGTCCCCTCGGTGGCACCGGTTTCATGACCCTGGACAGCTTCTTCCCCCTGGGGACCCGGATCTACGGCGACCTGGAGGAGCTCCTCATCGAAGGGGTGGAGGAGCACGCGGTGGCCGACGTCCAGCCACTGGTGGAAGAGGCGGTCCCGGCAGGATCCCGCGAGCGCCTGCTCGGCATGGCCCGTTTCTACGCGGAGTTTTACCGCGTGGTGGCGGAGCAGAAGCTCTCGACACGCTCGATGCGCTACCGGGCGGCTGGGGAGCGTGTCGGCCCCGAGGATCTGCCCGGCACGGGGCCCGTCATCCTTGCGGGTTTCTGCGCGCTCACCGGTGCCGAGCGCCGGCTCCTCCGCGTGCTGCGCGCATGGCCGCGCGTGTCGATGGTGCTGCAGGAGGGCCCGCTCCTGCGCGAGACGATGAANNGCGACGCGTTTCTTCAGCAGCCCCGACACGCATGGACAGGTGTTCGCGGTGAACGCAGCTCTCACGGCGCCGGATGACGGAACCCTGATCGTCCTCCCGCGACCCGACACGTTGTTCCCCCTCCTGCGGCACTGCCTTTCCCGGTTCGAACCGGAGAGCTACAATGTCTCGCTTCCCTACCCGCTTGAGAGAACGCCGCTGTATGGGTTCCTGAACGATCTCATGGAGCTGGTGGGCACCATGGACGGGGAGCGCGTCTACCTCCCCGCGTACCTCGCCTTTGCGCTGCATCCCTACGTGAAGAACATGCGCCTGGGTCAGTCAGCCGAAGCCACGCGCGTGCTTTTCCATACGATGGAAGAAAGGCTGGCAGCCGAGCGCACGCGCCGGTTCGCCACGCTGGAAGAGATCGAGGCCGACACGGGCCTGTTCGACGACGCCGCGGGAAGGTTTGCCGAAGGGGACCCGGCCGACGTCGCGAAGGCTCTCCGTGCGCACCTTGTAGACATCCATGAACGGACCGTCCACAGCTTCCGCTCCTTTCCCAGCGTGCGGGTCTTCGCGGAGCGGTGCATCTCCCTCATCTCCTGGGTGCACGATCAGAGCACGGCGCGCGATCACCCCTACTTCACGCCATTCTCGGAGGCATTCGTGCGGTCGCTGGAGGCGATCGCGCGGTCGCTCATGGCGGAGAAGTCCTTCAATGACACCGGGAGCTATTTCGTGCTCCTGCGCCGGTACCTGGCCGCCTGCTATCTCCCGTTTCCGGGGACTCCCCTTCACGGGCTGCAGGTGCTCGGCGGCCTTGAGACGCGCAATCTCCAGTTCGACCGCATCTTCATCCTCGATGCGAACGAGGGAAGTCTTCCCGAGACCGGCACCGAGAGCACGCTGCTGCCCT
>PMDT01000048.1:0-2994 GCA_003154555.1 Spirochaetaceae bacterium | reverse complement strand
GCGGAATCCACGGTTGACGAGGCAGCATTTGTTCAACCCATCCAGTACCGCGTCACCCTGGCGCACGCCGCCCCGGCGCCCATCGCCAAGACTCCGGCCGTTCTTGCATGGCTGCAGGCACGCACCTACAGCGCGACATCCCTCGATGCCTGGCTGCGCTGCCCCCTGCGTTTCTACTACCAGACGGTGCTCGACCTGGGCGCGCGGGAAGAAAACACGGGGGACGTGGAAGCAGTGGACGTCGGCATCTTCGTCCATGATGTGCTGTTCCGTTATTTCTCCCCCTGCACCGCTCGTCCCCTCGCGGCCGCCGACCTGGATGCGGAAGCGATGGGGCGCCTGGTGGACACGATGTTCGAGAAGCGTTTCGGATCCGCGGAATCCGGCGGCAACCGGCTCCTGCGGGACCAGATTCACCGCCACCTTTCCGCGTTCCTCACCGGCTACATGAACGGCGTTCTCCAGGAGCACACGGTGACCATCGCATCGCTCGAGCACCAGGTCGCGGCATCGGTAGGCGGGTTCAAGCTGCGGGGAAGGCTGGACGCGGTGGAAAGCCGTGACGGCCGGCCGATGCTCATCGACTACAAGACCTCGGCACACCGAAGCGCTTACGCGACACGGTTGAAGAAGCTCGTGCTGGAGGATCGCGCGACCTGGGGTCTCGCCATCCCGACGCTGCAGCTCCCCCTGTACGTGCTCCTCTACGCGGCGGAGACCGGAAGGGACCCCGGGGAGGTGACGGCGATGTTCCTGCTCCTGGGCAGAACGGAGATGAACGACCAGATCGAGCTTCCCCTTTTCGGGTCACCCGAGGATGCAGAGACCGGCTGGCCGCTCCTGGAAAGGGTGATCCTCGGGCTTCTCAATGAGATCGTCTCACCCGACGTCCCTTTCTCACCCCCCCCGGATCTGAAGGCGGCCTGCCCGCGGTGTCCCTTCACCGGCATCTGCGGCACGGGCTGGCTCCAGAAGGCATGAGTACGGTATAATAGCGTACCCGGTAGATATGTCTCCCTTTCTCATGTACCTCAGCGCCCTGGCGGGCATCAGCTTCATCTCGGGGCTTTACCAGGCGCCGCTCGCATTGCGGGCACGCAGGGCGGACTCCGGCGCGCTCGCGCTGGCGTCCCTCCTCCTCGTGGCCTCCATCATCTGCAGCATCGCACTCTACCAGGCGACGAGCGCCGCAAGCTATCTCGCCCTCGGCCGGCTCCAGATGTTCGCCTCGACCGGCTTCTGTCTCTGCCTTCTCTGGCTTTTCGCACTGCCGACAAGAATCCGCATCCCGCGGCTCCTCCTGCCATTCGGTGCGGGCTTCGGCCTTCTCAGTGTGGGGCAGCTCATTGTCCCGTCCCTTTTCTACCGCACCGTCAGGGGCATTGTCGCCCTGACGCTCCCCGGGGGCGAACGGTTGGCGATACTGGACGCAGATTACGGCCTCGTCGGGTATGCCTATGCCGCGCTCATGCTCGGCATGTTCGGCGCCTTGCTCGCGATGGCCTGCCGGCAACTCTCCCGCGCCAACAAGGCTCCTGCCTGGCGCGCCCTCGCGGCGTTCCTGGTGCTTTTCCTCGCGACACTCCACGACGCGGCGCTCACAGGGTTTTATTTGAACACGCTGCCCTTCAGGGAAACAGCGCTCGTGGCGACGATCGTCATCCTCGGCATTCGGGCGGCCGACGAAATGGCCAACACCGCCGCGCTTTCCGACCGCATCGACAGGACGGAGAGAAGGCTCGACGCGATATTCGACAGCACGGTGCAGCTCATCGGGCTCTGGGACACGGAGGGACGGGTCATCGCGGCCAATGCCGCCGCGCTGCGTTTTGCGGAGGCGCGCCTCGTGGAGCTCCAGGGGATGCCGGCGTGGATGCTGCCGTGGTGGAGGAGCCTTCCCGACGAGCAGGAGGCGCTCAAGAGCGCCGTGGCGCGCGTCCGCGGCGGTGAGTCGGTGCAGAGACAGTCGCGCCACGCACGCCGCGACGGGAGCCTGCGGACCTTCGATTTTTCCCTGTCGCCCGTACGGGGCGCCCGCGGGACCGTGGAGTTCATGGTCGCGGAAAGCCGCGACATCACGGCGCTCGTCGATGCGGAAGGGAAGATCCGCGAGCAGGCCGAGCGGGCCGCTGAGCAGAACCGGGTGCTGGAGCAGACACGAGAGGCGCTCGCGCAATCGCAGAAGGAGATCGCGTCCATCCTTTTCTCCGCGTACGACATCATCTATCGCCTGGATGCCGCGGGGGCCATCACATTCGTCAACGACGCGGTGCGCCGCTACGGTCATGACCCCGCGCGGATGCTGGGCCGGCCGATCCTCGACTACGTCCACCCCGATGATCGGTCCAACGCCGTGCACCGCCTGAACGAGCGGCGGACCGGCCCGCGCAGCACGCGCGCTCTCGAGCTGCGCCTGTTCAGCGCGGCGGAGACCGCGATCGCGGTCTCCGCGCCGCGTCCATCATTTCCCGAGCCCGTCTTCCTCGTGCAGGCCGAGGGACTCTACGTCGATGCGCAGGTGGGGAAACGAACGTTCGCCGGCACCCAGGGCATCGCGCGCGACATCACCGAGCGCCGGATCGCCGAACGGGCCGTCGCCGAGAGCGAAGAGCGGCTGCGCGCCTTCTTCGAGCAGACACTCGATGCGGTCACCATGGCCGACGAGGATGGACGGATCGTCGAATGGAATCCCGCGGCGGAGCGGATGACGCTGATCCCCCGGAGCGAAGCGGTCGGCGCCCTCTACGCGGACATGATGGTGCGGCTGTTGCCGCGCGAGCGCAGATCGCTTTCCGGCGTCGCTGCCCTTCGCGGCTATCTCTGGGAGGCGATGGAGGCGGACAGACCGGGCGTCGCGTCGCCCGCGCAGATCGAGGTGGAGCGTGCCGATGGGAGCCGCATCATCGCCCGCCAGGTGTCCTTCACGGTACGCACGGCGCGGGGAAGGCGTTTCGCCGCTATTTCGCAGGACGTGACCGACGTTGTGCGCGCGGA
>PMDT01000088.1 GCA_003154555.1 Spirochaetaceae bacterium | reverse complement strand
GAGAAATACCACGGGGCGGTGTGCGCCCTCCGCCATTGCCAGAAGCTCGCTCGGTGAATAGACAAGCCGCACCCGGCCGCTGCCGGTGAGCGAGTACAGGCTCCTTCCCGCGCTGCCCGGCACCTTCATCATGTCTCCGAACGTGGCGATCAACGCCGTGCCCGAGTCGGCGAGCGCGAGGGCATTGTCGATGTACCCGGAAGGCGTCACACAGACGGGACAGCCCGGCCCGGAGACCAGCATGACGGATTTCGGCAGAAGCGAATGGATGCCCTGCTTGCGCAGCTCCACCGTGTGGGTTCCGCAGACTTCCATGAGCCGGATGGATCGGCCCGTGCGCGCGGCGACCGCCTCGATCTCTGCGACGAGAGTGGAAGCGATCTTCCGCTCGTCGCTCATCCCGGCGGCTTTCCCGAAAGCTCTTCAAGCGTGTGGAAAAGGGCGAGTCGCTCTTCCGCGTCCGCGAGGCTGAGGGTCTCTATTGCATAACCGGCGTGGACGATGACGTGGTCCCCCGGCCGCGGGTCCTTGAGCAGCGAGACGTCCACCTCAGCGGTTGCCTTCCCCTGGGAGACAAGCGCGCGGCGTTCTCCGATGAGCTTTTCAATGCGTACCGGCGTGGCAAGACACATGACGAGTCCCTCAGCTTTCCTCGAACCAGGCCTGGCCGACGGCGAGCCCCCCGTCGCCGGTCGGCGCCTGTACGCTCAGGAAAACCCCAAAACCATCGTTGATCAAGAGGGGGACGAGCAGATCGCGGAGGAGGAGATTCTGAAATACGCCGCCGCAGAGTGCAATTGCCGTGACACCCGTGGCGGCGCGCATCCGTCGGGCACCTTCTGCCGATGCGTGTGCGATGCAGGCATGGAACAGGAAGGACAGCGCGTGGATGTCACCCGACGATTTCTCCCGCAGCAGGAGACTCAGCAGCGGGCGCGGGTCGATGAGGAACAGCCGTTCATCGCCAGGCCCGCCCATGAATGGCAGCAGGGCAAGAGCCTCCTTGTGCGCCGGCAGCGAGCCCCCGTCCGCGGCTTCGCGAAGCGCCTTGCCCTCCAGGCGTATCGGACCTTCCCCTTCGTAGCTGGTCGTCTCCACCAGGCCCAGTATCGCTGCTGCGGCATCGAAGATGCGGCCCAGCGAGCTCGTGATCGGGCAGTTCAGGCCGGATTCGATCATCGCCCGCAGCACGGGACCGTCATTCCGCGAGATTCCGGGGATGTCGCGGCCGTCATGCCCGTCGAGAAGCGCGAAGGCGATACGCGAGGGGCGCAGGGTCGCCGCATCCCCGCCGGGCAGTGGAAACGGAGTAAAGCTTCCCAGCCGGCTGAAAGCGCCGCGCGTGGCGTGGAGGAACTCCCCGCCCCAGATCGTGCCGTCCGCTCCATACCCCGTGCCGTCGAATGACAGCGCGAGGGCTTCCTCCAGGCCGTGCTCCGCCATGACCGCCAGCGCGTGGGCGTGATGGTGCTGCACCGTCATACCACGTACACCCGGCGGGGCCGTCCACTGCGATGACCGGTAGTGGGGGTGCATATCGCGCACGACAATGTCCGGTGTCACGGCATAGAGCTCCAGAAGCTGCCGGACCTGCGCATCGAACTGGCGCATCGTTTCCGCGTCATCGAGGTCTCCGTTGTACGCGGACAGGTGCAGCTCGCTTCCCTTCGCGAGCGCAGGGGCGTTCTTGAGGTCCCCGCCGAGCGCCAGCACCGTTGCCTTTACCGGACGCGCAAGGTTGATGAGCCTCGGCACGTATCCCCGGGACCTGCGCAGCAGGTACGGTGGGGAGCTCCGGGGCACCCGGACGATCGAGTCATCCGCGCGGAAGACGATGCGCCTGTCGTGAAAAAGGAAAATCCCGGCCGCGCCGCCGAGCTTCACGACGGCTTCTTCGGGTGCGGTGATGATCGGCTCGTTCGCCCGGTTGCCCGATGTCATCACCAGGTGGCCGTAGTCGATGTCGACACCCGGATGCCGGAAGAGCAGGATGTGCAGGGGAGTCGAGGGGAGCATGATGCCCAGCGTGTCCGTATCGGACACTGCATCGAGCCAGCGGGGCGTGTCCGCCCGGCGTCGGGCAATCACGATGGGCGCCTCGGGTCCGGCCAGGGCGCGCTCCTCCCCCTCGGAGAGGACGCAAAGAGTCCGCGCCTCCTCCAGGTCGCGTACCATGAGTGCGAATGGCTTTCTTTCTCTTGCCTTTTCGCCGCGGAGCCTTTGGACCCCGGCACTGCTTCGGGGATCGACCGCGAGATGAAAGCCCCCGATTCCCTGGAGGGCAACCACCATGCCGGAGCGCAGGCCGTTGATGGCAGCCGCAAGCGGATCGCCGGGCAGGGCGCGGCCGGCAGCGTGACAGGCGAGGCGCGGACCGCAGGCGGCGCACGAGTTCGTCTGGGAGTGGAAGCGCCTGTCCCCGGGATCGGCGTACTCCGCCTGGCATGCCGCGCACTGGTGGAAAGGGCGCATCGAGGTGTTGTCGCGGTCGAATGGTGTGCGCTCGACGATCGAATAGCGGGGCCCGCACTGGGTGCACGTGATGAAGGGGTAGAGGAAACGCCGGTTCTCGGAATCAAGGAGCTCCGCCGTACATGCGGTACATGGCGCGAGATCGGGCGGAATCGGCGGGAAAGAGAAGAGGTCCGGCGCGCTGGGCGCAATCATGAACGACGATTCGGAAGGGAGCTCCGCGACGGTTTCCGACCTCATGTCCCCGATGCGCGCCGCGGCGGGGATGCTTGCGTCCAGACGGGCAGCGAACAGCGCGACGGCATCGTCATCACCCTGCACCTCGGCAACGACAAAGGATCTGCGGTTCTGGACGAAACCCGAGAGCCCCAGCGACACGGCAAGGCGATAAAGAGCCGGGCGGAAACCCACCCCCTGCACCGTGCCGCGAAAAGTGAAACGCATTCTCCCCACACCCCGCACGGTACTTCATCGGACCTTCCATTGACCACTGCCCGCTGCGTGATATAGTGTCGGGCCATGGAACCGGTGATATTGAAAGCGCAGGATCTCGACGGGTACCTCCGGCCCGAGGACAAGGCCACGATCGAGGTGATGGACAAGATGTATCACAAGGCGATGGACCGTTTTGCGCTCCTCGCCGATCCGTCGACGCCCTCGCGCCACGCCAAGGCAACCGAGGAGCTCGTGGCGCTGTACAGCGAAATGGGCCACGCGATGCAGGAGATTGTCGCACGGGAGCCGCGCGTGCACGTGTATTCCTTCGAGACCCCGCGCGAGGTACAGGGAGAAGTCTCGCGCCTCATTGCGAAGCTGCGTGACGCGCGCACCGAGCTGCCTGAGTTCGTCTACTACACCCAGCGCGCCTATGAGCTGCTGTTCAATTTCGCCTTTGGATCGACGTCGCGGGACAAGAAGAATCATATCGTTGTCCGCACTCCCGTCACGATTCCCGTGCAGAACTTCGCGGTGCACAAGATCCCCGACGTGGACGAGCTGATCGAAAACTCCGTCATGTGCGTGATGTTGCGCGGCTCGCTCCTGCCGTCCATGATCATGTCCAAGGAGATCCAGGAATACTCCTCCCATGGCTACGTGACCCCCTTTGCGCTCTTCAAGATTTCGCGCGACGACACCAAGGAAGAGGGCAACATGGAGTACGTGCTCCGCCTTGACCGATCCTACGTCGATCCGTCCAGTCTTGACGGCAAGGACCTCTTCTTTGCCGACCCGATGAATGCCACCGGTGGAAGCCTCGTGACCATCGTCACGTACCTCCTGAGCAAGGGCGTGCGGCCGCGCTCCATAAAGTTCTTCAACGTCATCTCCGTGCTCAAGGGCGCCCTGCGGATCGCGCGCGCGCTGCCGGATGCCGAGATTTACACGTTGTGGATGGATCCTGTGCTCAACGCGAAGGCCTATATCCTGCCGGGGCTCGGCGACGCCGGCGACAGGATCAACGGGCGGGACGACGGCGACAAGCCCCGCAATATCATCCAGCTGATCGCGGACTACGGGACGCACATCGTGTCCCTCTATCGCGAGCAGGTGCGCAGGATCGAACAGACGGTGCTCGGGGGCGATACGACCCGCACTTGAACAGCAGTTCTCATTTTGGACCTTCCGGAGCTGATGACCGGGCGTTCTCGCGCGAAAAAAATCTTCACCATGGAACAAAATGAGAACTGCATCATTCGGTTTCCATACTGAGAATTACTGGCACTTGAAGCGGCGGCACGGCCTCTGTTAGGATTGGCGCCATAATGATCCTCTTCCTGATCGCGTCACTGCCGTTGCTTTTCAGCCTCGTTGCGCTCCTTCCCTGGGATCGCGGTCGTGGGCCGCATACCCTCACGACGGTATCGACCTACCTGAAAGGCCTTCTCATTTTTTTCCCCGGTTATCTTGTCATCCTCATCTGTCGACGAATTTTCGGCTTCTCCTATGACGGCTTCCTTCTCTACCTTTCATTTCTGCTCCGCGACCATCTCGTCCCCGCGCTTGCCGCGGTCGCCGGATTCCTGCTGCTTTCGAATAAGCTTGCCCTGCCGGGAAAAGACGAGGAAATCTTTCTGTCTGTTTTCGCCTACATGGCAGGGTTCATGACACTCCTCAATCTCACCGATGCGTTGCGGACCTGGGGGAGTGCGGACACCTATACTGTCTTTCTGCTTCCCCTGCTTCGCCTGGCGCTTGTTCTCTCCGTCGCGCTTGTCGCAGGGCGCTTTTATCGCTGGGAGGGCAGAGATGGGGCATTATTCTGCGCCGCCGCCGCGGCGTGCGCGATGGTCTTGAGCTGTGCAAGCTTTGTATACGGCGCCAGCAGGGTGACGCTGGCCATATTCCTGACGACCGGCTTTTTTCTTGCGTCCTGCATCGTGGTGGCTTTCCGGTTCCCCCGGGTGCTTCGCGGCTGATCGCGGCC
>PMDT01000348.1 GCA_003154555.1 Spirochaetaceae bacterium | reverse complement strand
CGATGTGTGGATTCCTGAGAGGAGAACTATGCCAGACACGATTCGCATCGCCGTGCTCGGTGGCGGGTATGGCGGCGTGGAGGCTGCCAAGGTGCTTGAGCGCAAGCTCGGCAGGCGCAACGATATTGAGATCAGCCTCATCGACCGCAATTCCTACCACACCCTGATGACGGAGCTCCACGAGGTCGCCGGCGGACGGGTCGAGCCGGAATCAGTCCAGATCAGCTTCCGCAAGATATTTGGCGCGCGGCGGGTGAAGCTGATCACCGACCGCATCCGTACGATTGATTTCGAAAAGAAGGTCATGATTTCAGAGCTCGCGCAGTACCCCTACGACTATCTCGTCATCGGCGCGGGCGGAGAGCCCGAGTACTACGGCATTCCCGGCATCAAGGAGCACTCCTTCGCTCTGTGGTCGTTCGACGATGCGATGCGGATCCGGCGGCACATCGAGGACCTCTACCGACGCGCATCGGCGGAGCCGGATCCGTCGCGCCGGTCGGAGATGCTCACATTCGTCGTGGCGGGCGCGGGCTTTACCGGCATCGAGCTCGCCGGGGAGTTGATGGATCAGCGCCGCGTGATGTGCCGGCAGTACCTCATTGATGAGAAAGACGTGAAGATCATCGTGGTGGAGGCGCTGGATTCAATCATCCCCAACCTTCCCGCGAAACTGCAGGCGCGCGCCCGCCAGTACCTGGAGCGCCGCGGTATCCAGTTCATGCTGCATTCGCCCATCATCGGCGCGGAGCCGGGCAAGGTGCTCCTTGGGGGCGGCGTGTCGGTCGCGACGCGGACTTTCATCTGGACGTGCGGGATCCAGGGTTGCGAGTTCGCGGGCAATCTCGCCCTCACCAAGGGGAAGTGCTCCAACAGGCTCTGCCGTTTCGCAACGACGCAGGGAACCTGCGGGGTCAAGGACTGCACATTCTCCAAGGATCGTTACATCGAGGGAAAGCGGGGACGGCTTCTCACCAACGACTACATGCAGTCGGTGGACTATAACAACGTGTACGTCGTGGGCGACGTTGCATGGTTCGTCGAAGGCAAGAAGGTCATGCCGCAGATCGTGGAGTCGGCCGTGCAGACAGCCGAAACCGCGGCGCACAACATCATCGCCGATATCGATCACGAGGCGATGAAGACATTCAAGTCCAACTATCACGGCATCATGGTCTCGCTGGGCACCTACGCAGGGGTCGCCCACGTCATGGGCATCTCCCTGTCACGCATCTTTGCCATCGCGGTGAAGCATATGATCAATGTCGTGCACCTCTTCGGCGTCGCCGGGGTGAACCAGGTCTGGGAATATGTCAAGCACGAGTTCCTCGACGTGAAGAATGCGCGATCGTTCATCGGCGGCCTGGCGTCCTACAAGATACGCGGCTACTGGCCGCTTCTCCTGCGCGTCTGGCTGGGCTTCATGTGGGTCGTGGAGGCGACGAACAAGATCACCGAGGGATGGCTGGACTTCTCCTCGGGCCAGAGCAAGACCGGCTGGATGTTCTCCAATGGCGTCGTGCAGGCGGGAATCAAGGCAGCCGAAGCCACGAGCTCCGCGTCGGTCTCGGCCGCTGCAACGACTGCCGCAACCACTGTCGCCGCGGCCGCGGCCGCGGACGCGACCTCTGCCGCTTCCCAGGCCGCAAGTGCGGCGCCCGCGGTTGCCGCGGCTGCTGCGGATGCCACCTCCGCGGCTTCCCAGGCGGCCAGCGCCGCCCCGGCCGTTGCGGCCGCGGCACACACCGCGGCTCCGGGACCCTGGCTGGACACCACGAAGACCATTCTGGACCCCCAGTCCGGGGTCGTCACGTGGTTCCGTCACTGGTTCATGGACGGCATCTTCTCACACGTCGCCTACAGCTGGTTCCAGGTGATCATCGTGATGACAGAGCTGCTCGTCGGGCTTGCAATTTTCGGCGGTTTCTTCACGTGGTGGGCCGCCATCGTCTCGCTCGGGCTCTGCGTGATCTTCACCTTCTCCGGCATGTTCGCCTGGAACCAGCTCTGGTTCTTCTTCGCCGCCATCCTGATGCTCGGCGGCGCGGGCAGGGCATTCGGGCTTGATTCCTGGACGGTGCCGTTCTTCAAGAGGTGGTGGAACGGAACACGCTTCGCGCGCCGGACGAAATTCTATGCCGATGGGCCGTCAAAGTAGGACATGAAGCCCTTCTGGGACGGGCAGCCGGAGATCTCCCGAGACCTTGCGTGCGTACGGGAAATGATCGCGCGCTGCGCGGCGGCCGAAGACGCGGACGTTCATGCCGCCATCAGCCAGCTTCTCTCCGCGAGCGGCAAGATGCTGCGCCCCGCGTTCGTGCTGCTTGCGTCGCGTTTTGGAGCGCCGGACCGTGACAGGATCCTCCGCATCGCCGCGGCCGTGGAAATGCTTCACATGGCGACGCTCGTACACGACGACATCATCGACGGGGCGCATTTCCGCCGCGGCGTGGCGACGCTGAACGCCGCGAAGGGACCGCGCACGGCCGTTCTTGTCGGTGACTGGCTTTTCGCCTCCTGTTTCAGCCTGATCGCCGACATTGCCCGCACGGAGAATGCCCGCGCCCTCTCCCACATGGTCGCGCGGATCTGCGCGGGTGAGATCGGGCAGTCTGCCGACAGGTTCACGGTCCACACGAGCAGGCGCCGCTACCTGCGGCGCATCACGGGCAAGACGGCCGCCCTCTTTTCACTCTCGTTCTATGTCGGCGCCGTAGAAAGCGGCTGCTCCGAAGAAGTGCAGAGCATCCTGCGCAGGCTGGGATTCTGCGTCGGTATGTGCTTCCAGATTGTTGACGACATCCTCGATTTCTCGCCCGGCGCTTCCGATATCGGCAAGCCGGCCGGCAGTGACCTGGTCCAGGGCGTGCTGACACTGCCGACAATACTCGCTCTGCGCGCCGACGACGGTGGCCTTGCAAAGATCATCAGGAAGGGTCCTCTGTCGCGCCGTGCCGCCGCACGCGCCGCGCGTATGGTTGGCGCGCGTGGCGGCATTGATGCGGCACGCCTCGAGGCGGAGACGTATACCCGCCGCGCCCAGCGTGAGATCCAACGGCTTCCGCCGTCAGAAGCGCGCGACGTCCTTGCGGAGGTGACGACCCGTTTGCTGAACAGGACATGGTGAGCGCGGCGCATTCGGAGCCAGGGGGACGCAATTGACATGCTGGGGCGCCTATGGTACTTTTTATTTGTTACATGTCGTAACAGGAGGGACTAATGAAAAGAAGAGTGCTCGCAATTGCAGTCGTCATGATCCTCTGTGTCACCGTCGGCTCCTTCGCCGCGGAAAACAAGAGCTCGACAATTCCCTGGTGGGTCTCCTATGGTGGGACAGACCTCGGAGTCGGTGTCGGATATGCTGAGAACGGGTTCGGTGCGTCCGCGACGTTCGACCTCACATTCGGCCAGTTTGATATCGGACCCATCCCCTTCTCCTGGGGCGGCACGCTCGGCGCGGAAGCAGGCTTCGGCCTGGGCGTCGGCTTTGGCGTGGGCGCTTTCGTCACGCTGGAGACTGGATGGGACTTCGGCGGCATCTGGAGATTCGAATGGCGCGCAGGTATCGGCCCTGCCGCGGCTATTGATTTGGGTGGGTATTACTCGGCCGGCTTTGGAATCGGCCTCGGCCAGTATGTCTCCTCAACCTGGTGGTTCACGAACAATTTTGGACTCACCGTTCAGGAGATGTATGCATATACCTTCTTCGGGCCGAACCTCTATTCGTACAGTATTGGCGTGGAGCTGAAGCTCTAACAGCTTGACATCGTAATAGCCCCGGGCCACCGGGGCTTCTTTTTTTTCACGCGGTCGGAAGGCACATGACGCCACTTGCATCCAAAATCGTCATAGTCGGAATCCCCCTTGTGCTTTCCGTCTCCTGGTTTGTTTTCTGGGTCGTCAGATTGCGGAGGGCCGCGAAAAAGGCACGGATGCCCCTGGATCGCGACAAGAATCCGTAAGCCCGGGCGCGCGGCCTTGACTGATAGCGCTCCAACCGCCCCATTGTAGTTCGTAATGTCGTTGAGCCCCGCCCATCTCCAGATTGAAGATCTCTGCTTTTCCTATCCCGACCTTTCCGGAGAGGCCGGCCTGCTCGTCCTTGACACGCTCAGCTTCGCGGCGGCGCAGGGCGAGCTCGCGGTCGTGCTCGGCCCGGCGGACGCGGGCAAGACCACCATCGCGCGCATTGTCAGCGGGTTCGTTCCCCGGTTCAGCGGGGGAAGCCTGCGGGGATCCCTGCGCATCGCGGGAGCCGATATCAGCGGCACCGCGCCGTATGAGCTCATGGAGCGCGTCGGCGTCGTGTCCCAGGACTCCGACGAGCAGCTCATCACCACGCGCTGCGACACCGAGGTTGCATTCGCTCTTGAATCTCTCGGCATGCCTCGCGAACGGATGCGGGAGAGCGTGGAGTCGTCTCTTGCCAGGTTCGGACTTGCGCAGTTTCGAAGTCGCAATCCTGCGACCCTTTCCGGCGGTGAGAAGAAGCGCCTGCTCTTTGCCTGTCTCGATGCCATCGGGCCCGCTCTCTGGCTTCTCGACGATTCTCTTGGTGAGTTGGACCAGAACTGGAAAGTGCTGATACTCGACTTTCTTGCAAAGGCGGGGAGGACCGTTGTCGCATTCGATGCGAGGCTTCCCGAGCACGCCATCGGCCGCGCGCAAAGCTTCTCTCTCCTGGCCGGCGGCCGCATTGCTGCCCGTGCGTCGCGGGCAGACGAGCCCGTTTTCAAGGCTGCCCTGGTCACGGCGGGAATCACGCCCCGCGCGCAAGCTGCCTCCCGCGCAGGCCGAAAGCCGCAGGAGGCCCTTCGCGCGGATGGTATCCGGTTCAGCTTTTCGGGTCCCGACGCGTTCCGTCTGCAGATCGAATCGCTCTGCCTGAACAGCAACGAGGTGTGCGCCCTTGCCGGGCGGAACGGCTCNNGATGATCTTTCCTCCTCCATCGGCTACCTGTTTCAGAATCCCGATCATCAGATCTACCTTCCGACTGTCCGCGAAGAGCTCTCCCTCGGGCTCCAGCGCCGGGGTCTTGTCCGCAGGGAAATCGATGACCTCGTCGCTGGAGCCGTCGAGCTCTTCGGCCTGCCCGATCCTGGCACGCCGCCGGCCCTGATGAGCTACGGTGCACGGAAAAGACTCCAGGCGGCAACCTATTACCTGCTCGATCGCGCCCTGCTCATCCTCGACGAGGTGGATGCGGGCCTTTCCAGCCGGGAGGTGGAAGCGCTTATCGATGCGCTTGTCCAGCGCGGCGCCGGCGTGCTTCTGATCACCCACGATCTGGCCCTGGCGCGCGGCATGGCAGACAGGTTGCTGGCGATGGATCGGGGCCGGATCGTCGCAGACCTCCCGTCAGGGCAGTTCGGCAATCTTCCGACGATACTCGAAGAGGCGGTCGGCGCATGAATCTCGAGTTGTATCGACAGGGAACGAGCTTCCTCCACGCATTCGATGCCCGCGCCAAGCTCCTGCTCCTCGTTCCGCTCATTGTCTGTTTTTTTCTTCCGCAGCCATGGGAAGTCCTTCTTGCAATCACCGCGGCCATCATGGCAGTCATCGCTGCGGCACTCGGCCCGCGCGAGCTCCTGCAACCGTTGAAGGCGATTGGTCCGGTCCTCATCCTCATCTGCCTGCTCACGCCGCCCTTTCATCGCGACGGGCCGGTAATGCTTCGGGTCTTTGGCCTCGCGCTCCTGACGGGAGACGGCCTGCGGGAAACGGCCGTCATGCTCCTGCGGTTTCTCGGGATCACATTCGGCGTATTTGCCATGCTCCGCACGCTTCCGCTTGACGACCTGGTGCTCGGACTGCGCTGGTTCCGCCTGCCCTATGCGGCATGCCTGGTGATGATCGTGACTCTTCGCACGATTCCGTCGCTCGCGGGCACGTGGAGGAACGTGCTCGATGCGCATCGCCTCAGGGGCGGGACACCGGCAAAGCAGGGGCGGAGGAAGATAGTGGCGCGCTATCTGCCGCTTCTCACCTCGGTGCTTATCGAGGCGGTGAAAAGCATTCCCGCACTGGCCATGGCGCTTGAAAGTCGTGGTTTCGGTCGGCGCAACCCCCGGACGGCCTACGCACAGTTGAAGAAGGGAGGCGCGTTTTTTCGCGACATGGCGCTGTGCCTGCTCGCATCCGCCATGCTGCTCTGGCCCGCGTTTGTGCGATGGTGAGCTTCCGGCATTCTTTCCGATCCGCCTGTTTTTTCCTATACTGTCCGGGTGAGGTGCAGATGAAAGACGATCGACCCGTCATGTCCCCCGCGTTCCGCGTGGCATCCATCGCCGTGCTTGCGGCCGTGACAACCGTGCTCACGCGCCTGGTGCAGATACCGACGACCGCCAGCAACTATATCAATCTTGGCGACGTCGTGATCGTCTTCACCGCCCTGATTTTCGGCCCCTTTTCAGCCGCCCTGGCCGGAGGCATCGGCACGGCGCTCGCAGATCTCCTGAGCGGACCCTTCGCATTCTGGGCCCCGATATCGCTCGTCGTCCATGGTCTCCAGGGTCTCCTGGTCGGATTGATCGTGCGCGCGCGGCCCTCGAATGTCCCCCTGGCGATCCTCGCGGGCGCCGTCGGCATCGTCATCATGGCGGGCGGATATTTCGTGGCAGGAGGTTTCATCACGGGATTCGGGCCTTCGCTCACTGCCGTTCCTCTCAACTGCCTCCAGGGCGGGGTCGGTGTTGTCCTTGGTCTGCTTGTGGCCGCGACCGTGGAACGGGCCTATCCGCCTGTGCGCCAGTGGAAATGGTAGAGACACTCGCGGCCGCGTACGCCGCGGTGCAGCAGAAGATCGAAGCGGCCGCGCGCCGGGCGGGACGACCGGTTTCCGCCGTACGCCTGATGGCGGTCAGCAAGGGTTTTCCACGCGCGGCGGTTGACGCGGCCATGGCAGCAGGTCTTCGGCTTTTCGGTGAGAACAGGGTGCAGGAGGCGGAAGAGAAGTTCACGGAGCCGTCTGACATCGAGCTTCATCTGATCGGGCACCTCCAGCGCAACAAGGCGCGCACGGCTGCCGCGGTCTTCTCCTGCGTCCAGTCGATCGACAAGACGGAAACAGCGGAATCACTCGACGCGCGCTGCGCGGAACGTGGCATGGTCATGGACGTGCTGTTGGAGCTGAACGCCAGCGGCGAGCAGTCGAAGTCAGGTTTTGCCGATCGCGACCAGCTTCTCCGCGGCCTGGACGCGATTTCGCGGCTCTCTCATCTGCGCGTGCGGGGCCTCATGACGGTGGGTCCTCTTTGCAACGACGCGACGAGGATCCGGTCCGCTTTCTCCCTGCTGCGCACGCTTTTCGAAGAGATTCGCGGCAGCGGGCAGACCGCCTTTGATACGCTTTCCATGGGAATGTCCGGCGATTTCGAGTCAGCAATAGAGGAGGGGTCGACGCTGGTTCGCATCGGCACCGCGCTCTTCGGACCCCGGCAGCCGCGATGAGAGGCCGGGTCATGCGTGCCGCGGCGCTCGCCGTTCTCCTTTGCGTCGGCTCCGCGTCCGTCGGGCTGGCAGACGATCATATTCCCAAGCCCTATGACCCCGACGAGTTTGCCGCCTGGATGCGTGATCTCTGGCGCGCGGAAGGCGTTTTCATCGGCTCTTTCCCATTCGCGATCTTTTTTACATTCGAGGTGTATGACACCTATCGATACGCTGCGAACGGCTTCAAGGACCCCAGCTACGCGCCCTGGCCGCTCGGATCGTCTTCGGCGGCGCCGTATTCCACGACCGAAACCACGTGGCTGGCCGTGTCGGCGGTATCGCTTTCGCTGCTCGTCGCGGGAATCGATTTCCTGATCGGTCGCATCAATGAACCCCCCCCGAAGAATTGAGAGACCTGTCGAGCTGGCAGCGGACGAGGGCGTCCGCCTGGACGTCTTCATTGCGGATCGCCTTGGCCTTTTCTCCCGCAGCCAGGCGAAGACGCGCATCGTTGCCATGACGGTGAACGGCCGCCCGGCGCGCCCGGCCCGAAAGCTGCGCGTCGGCGACATGGTGAGCGTGGAATGGACCGACCCNNGTCATCGACAAGCCGCAGGGCATGGTCGTGCACCCGGGAAGCGGCAATGCGAGCGGAACGATGGTGCAGGCGCTCCTCTTTCGCTATGACGGCTTTGCGAATCGATTCGAGGAGCAGGGGAGCCGGCCGGGAATCGTGCATCGGCTGGACAAGGAGACATCCGGCATCATCATCGTCGCGCGGCACGCCGCGGCGCACGAGATGCTGGCGGCCCAGTTCCGGGACCGTGGCGTGCGCAAGCGTTACCTCGCCATCGTGCAGGGAGTGCTGCCGGCCCGTGAGGGCAGGATCGATAATCGCATTGCGCGGGATCCTCACGACAGGAAAAGGTTCACGTGCGTTGCCGCAGGAGGAAGGACCGCCGTGTCGCGCTACCGGGTGCTGCGGAGCGTCGTCGTCGGGAAAAGCGCATATTCCCTCGTGCTTCTTGCGCCGCGCACCGGGCGCACGCATCAGCTGCGCGTCCACATGAAGTTCCTTGGCACACCGATACTCGGCGACCCGGTCTACGGGCGACATGACCCGCGCTTTCCCGACGCGCGATTGATGCTCCACGCGCGCAGCCTGACCATCAGGCTGCCGGGGGAGGGGGAACCGCGCACATTCGTCTCACCGATGCCGACGCGGTTTCTCGATGTTCTGCAGGAACTTCAGAACTTTTCCCCCAGCACGGGATTGTAGAGCTTTTCTATCCCCACCTTCGACGGCGGCCCGTGCCCGGGGAAGATCAGGACCTCGTCCCCGAGAGACAGCAGCTTGTCACGCACCGATTCAAGCAGCAGTGCCCGCGCGTAACCGTCGCGGGTGGTTCCTATGGCGCCGGCGGACAGGCTGTCACCCGTGAAAAGGAGGTGGCCACAGAGAAAGCAGACGGAATCGATGGAGTGACCGGGGGTCTCGATGACCCGGATGGTGAACTCGCCGAGGCTGAGGGAGTCTCTCTCCTTGATGTGGCGGGCAGGGAAGTCGAGCACGCTGGGCTGGTTCGCGTAAATGGCCGCCTCGTAGACCTTGCGCAGCGCCCGGATGCCGTTGATGTGCGCGTTGTGGGCATGCGTCACGAGGATGGAGCGGATGTACAGGTGATTGCCCTCCACCGCCTGCAGCAGCGNNCCGGGATCGATCAGGACGGCGTCGCCGCCTGCATCGGGGCCGATGAGATACGAGTTGGAGAATCCCAGCCGGGAGAAAAGCGAAAAGAACTTCATGGCGATTGTTCCAGGAAGACCGCCTCGTTGGGGTTGGAAGACTTGAAGTCGACAGCCGCCCGGTGGCCTGCATCGAAGAGCGTGCGCATGAGGCTGCAGTCGCGCATGCTCACCTCCTCGAGGATCGAGCCGACGAAGCGCGA
>PMDT01000285.1 GCA_003154555.1 Spirochaetaceae bacterium | reverse complement strand
TCGGTCCCGGCGACGAGGTGATCGTTCCCGCCTACACGTACGTGGCAAGCTCGACCGCCGTCCTCCAGAACAACCTGGTTCCGATCTTCGTGGACGTGGATCCGCGAACGTACAACCTTGATCCTTCCCGGGTGGAAGCCGCAGTGACGGAGCGCACCCGGGCGATCATGGTGGTGCACTTCGGCGGCCAGGTCGCCGACATGGACGCGCTGGGAGAGATTGCCCGCCGGCACGGCCTCATGCTTCTCGAGGACGCCGCCCATGCGCATGGCTGCGCGTGGAAAGGAAGGAAGGCCGGCTCCTGGGGCGCCTTCGGCTCCTTCAGCTTCCAGGCCTCAAAGAACATGACCTGCGGAGAAGGCGGCATCATCACAACGAATGACAAAAACCTGGCGGAGCAGTGTGATGCGCTGCTATGGGCCGGGAGGAAGGTCGGCCGACCATGGTACGAGTTCCACCGCCTGGGCTGGAATTACCGGATCACGGAGTTTCAGGCAGCGATCCTTCGCGTCCAGCTCCGGCGGCTCGACGAGCAGATCGCGCAGAGAGACCGGATGGGCACTCTCCTGGCGGAAAAGCTGTCCAAGATTGAGGGCATCCGGCCCTGCTGGCGCGATCCCCGCGTCACCGTCCACGGATACCACATCTTCATTTTCGGCCTCGACGAAGCGCGCCTTGGCATGAAGCGGGATGCCTTTCTCGAAGCCCTGGCGGCGGAGGGAGTGCCAGCCTCCGGCGGCTATTCTTTTCCGCTCTACGCCAACCCGATGTTCGTGGAGAAGCGCTTCATCAACGGGTCATTCCCGCTCGGCACGGCCTATCACGGGGATGTCGATTACTCGTCGTTTGCAGCTCAATGCCCCGTGGCGGAAAAGGCGTGCGGCGGCGAGGCCGTCTGGCTGGCGCAGAACCTCCTCCTTGGGGGCGAGCAGGATGTGGCGGACATCACCGCGGCCGTGCGGAAGGTCGTGGAAAACAGGCGGGAGCTTTAGCAGCCGGCAGGTCCGGCAATGGCGCGGCATGCCACACGGCCTGTCCCGCCGAGAACGTCGATCAAGGAGGACGGAGATGGCAGCGAAGAAGAGTCCTTTCCCGGTGATGGAGCACATGACGGTGAGGCTCGTGCGGGAGTACCTCACGCGGAAGAAGTCGGTCATCATACCCATCGGCGTCACCGAGCAGCACGGGGATCACCTGCCGCTGGCCACTGACGCGGTCATTGCGGCCGGCATCAGCCGCCGGCTCGGCGAAAGAACCGGCATCCTTGTCGCTCCGACGATCAACACGTCCTTCTCCGGCGGCGGGTTGCCTGGCACCATCAACATTTCTCCTTCCACCATGTCCCTGGTGGTGAGTGACACGATCCTTTCCCTCGCGTCGCAGGGCTTCCGGAACGTCTACATCGTGCTGTGCCACGGCGGAAGCGAGAACGCGCTGGCGCTGGACGCTGCGCTGAAGCTCCTCCTGCGCACGAATCCCGCCTGCGAGCACGTGATGATCGCCCTTCTTCCCATCTGGAAATTCCATTCCCCGGGCGTGGGCTGGGGAAAGGCTTTCAGCGAGGGCGACTGGCACGCGGGGTGGCTGGAGACATCCATGGTCATGGCGATCGCGCCGGAGCTCGTCCGCATGGAAGACCTCGCGCTCGATACGCCGGAGATCCTGGCGCTGCAGATACGGCATCCCGACAACTACCAGCGCGCAGAAAAGATCGTCGACGACGAGTTCGTCATTCCCCGCATGACCCAGAGGCCGGACATCACCGTGGGGGTCATGGGACACCCGGAGACCGCGACGAAGGAGCTGGGCGAGCGACTGGTGGAAGACTCGCTCGTGGCGCTCGTGGAAAAGGTGAGCACGCTGGAAGCCCGGGCCGACGGCGTTTACAAGAGCGTCGCCTTCACCCCCCCGCCCATCATCCTGCTATGACCCTGATCGATTCCTGCGCCCGCCCGCGTTTCACCGGCGACCTGCTCGACACGGCCGCCCTGCTTCGCGAGATGGATCAGGCAGGCATCCAGAGAGCGGTCATCGCGGCGCCGGACGAATTCGTCTGCCTCCACAACGACGAAGGAAACCGTCTGATCCTCGATGCCGTGCGTTCTCACGCGGACCGTCTGTCCGGCATGGCGGTCGTCAACCCGTGGCACGGGGCCGCCGGAGCGAAAGCGCTGGCGGGCTGGCTGGACAAGGGCCTGCGCGGCCTGTTCCTGAATCCGGTGCGGCAGGGCTTTCTCCTCACCGAAGCGCTGCTGGATCCTCTCCTGGAGGTGTGCGCTGCACGCGGTGCCCCGGTGTACAGCACCATCGGGACTCCCGTGGTTGCGATGCCCTTCCAGCTCGCGGAAGTTGCCCGGCGGCATCCCACCGTGACCTTCGTGCTGGGCAACGCGTCGTGGACCGATTTCTGCGGCTATGACGTGGTGCCTGCCTGTCGCCAGGCCCCCAACATCCTCGTGGACCCTTCCTGCGCGATAGGCCCTTCCATCGCCGGGTTCGTCGAAGCGCTCGGGCCGGGCCGGATCCTCTTCTGCTCCGCATACCCCCGGTCACGGCACGAGATGGAGGTGACAAAGATCCGCAGCCTGGGGCTTGGCCCCGCGGAGCTCCAGGCGATCTTCCACGACAACGCGACCGCGCTCTGGAGGCTTCCCGCGTGAAGCTCATCGACACACACACCCACCTGCCCGGCACGCTCTTCGGCGAGAGCCCCCGTCCGGTGGAGGACATCCACCGGCAGTTCGAGGCAGAAGGCATTCATCAGGCGTGGTTCTTCACGACAGACGGTCTTATCCGCGACACTGCGCGCAACAACGATATCCTCGCTCAAGCGGTTCGCGGCCGCACCGACATGTTCGTGCCTTTCTGCACCGTTGATCCACATACCGGGGCGGATGCGGCCATCCGGGAGCTGGAACGCTGCGCGCGCACGTTGTCGATGCGCGGGTTGAAGCTTCATCCGTGGCTCCAGGCATTTTCCCTCACCCACCTTTCGGTCGTTCCCATACTCAAGCGGGCAGGGGAGTTGGGATTGCCGGTGCTCTTCCACGATGGCTCGCCTCCCTACAGCACGCCATTGCAGATCGCCTGGGCCGCAGAGCAGGCACCCGGCACGCAAATCGTGCTCGGGCACGCCGGCCTCGACGATCTCACGGACGAGGCCATCCGCGCGTGCGTCCGAAATCCGAACGTCTGGATGACGCTGTGCGGTCCGAGCTGCGGCGCCATTGACGAAATAGTGCGCCGGGCGCCGCCGGAGAGGCTCCTGTTCGGGACGGACGGCGGCGGCTTCTTCCAAAACCTGACGGCATGGTACGTCGCAAAGATCCGCGCCTGCGTTTCCTCCAGGCGCCTTCTGGAGATGATCTTCCACGAAAATGCAGAGCGGCTGCTGGAGGTCGCCCGTGAAGGCGCTCGCGAAAAGTAATGGCCATGCGCAAGACGCAAAGACACATCATCCCCCGCAATCTGCGGCGAATGCCAGATTCAGTGAGGAAAGGGTGAATCAGTGAGCGATTTCAGGTACAACACGGGGGACGCGAAAGTTCCCTGGGCAGCCGTTGGCGAATCCTACGGCGCGGATGACATCATCGACGTCGTTCGTTTCCTCATGCAGGGCGAGGCCCCTGAATACATGTCGGCCCTTCACGACGTGGAGAAAGCCGTGCGCGCTCTCTCCCGGCTCGGGCACCCGCCGGGCAAGCTGTCGCTGGGCGCGAACGTGAGCAGGCTGGAGGAGTTGATCGATTCCTCCATCGGTTCCCGCGGGAGCGTGTTCGTCACCAACGCTACCGCCGGATTTGAAATTGCATTCAGATACGCGAATCTCTCCGCGGGAGACGAGGTCATCATTCCTTCCATTACCTTCATCGCCACCATGTCCTATCCACTTGCCGTCGGGGCGAAAGTCGTGCTTGCCGACGTGGACGCGCGGACCCTGAACATGGATCCGGACGATGTGGCGCGCAAGATCACAAGGAAGACGAAGATGATCGTACCGGTGCACATCGGGGGCTATCCTGTGGACATGGATCCGATCATGGACCTCGCGAAGAAGCATTCCCTCCTTGTCCTGGAGGATGCCGCCCATGCGTTTGGCGGGAAATACAAGGGCCGGGCCCTTGGCACGATTGGACATTTCGGCGCGTTCAGCTTCCACGAGGTGAAAAACATCACCTCCTTCGGCGAAGGGGGAGTTCTTGTTTCTTCGCTCCCGCTGGCCGAGGAGCTGAAGAGGGCCAGGTTCCTTGGTCTGAATATGCAGAAAAAAATTCCCAACTGGTTCTATGATGTCGAAGCGCTCCCTGGCAAGGACGGTCCATTTGTCGCCAGCAATTCCTCCTCCACCGAGATCCAGGCACTAGGCCTTCTGCGCCAGCTGGCGCGGTATGACGCTATCCTGGCGCAACGGAGGGAGAACGCCCGCCTCTTGAGCGCGCGCCTTTCGCAGTGCCACGGTGTGCTCACACCGCCCCTTGGCGGGGATGGCACAGAGCCCACCGCCCATCTGTACTGCCTGCAGGTCGATCCGAAAATCGTCCGTGGAGGCATGGTTGCATTGCGCGAAAAGCTGGATCGCCGCGGGGTCACGAGCATCCCGCACTTTGCGCCGTTGTACAAGTTTGAGATCATGCGCCAGCTCGGATATGACACGGCAAAGCTGGCCGCTTCCTGCCCGGTGACGGAGGAGCTCTTCCCCCACCGGTTCACGCACCTTCCCATCTACGGGCTTTCGCCGCAGCAGCTCGACTACATGGCGGACTCCATTATCGAGTCAGTCGGCGAATTGTCGCGTGGCGCATAGCGTGTGATCCAGGCGCAATGTCGGAGAGGCGTGTGAATCAAGGGATTTATCCTGCTCTGGTCTCACCGGTGAGCCAGAATGGAGAGGTTCTCGAGGACGGCCTGCGGAAGCTCACGCGCTGGCTGTATGCGACGGGCTGCGATGGTCTTTACGTCTGTGGCGGCACGGGCGAGGGGGTCATCCTTCCCGAGGAGGTACGGCGGGACATCCTCGCCATCGTCATGGAGGAGGTGCGCTCACTGGACAGCGCAGGCCGCTGGACCATCATCGCGCACGTTGGCGCCGCGGATGCGCGCGCGGCCTCCCGGCTCGCCCGCAACGCGGCGGACGCGGGCGCGCACGCAGTGTCCTCCATTCCCCCCGTCTACTATGCGTATGGCCGGCGCGGGGTGATGCAATACTACGAGTGGCTTTCCCGGGAAAGCCCACTCCCCGTCATCATCTATGCATCCGTCCAATCCGGAGTGACGTTCACCGCGACCGACCTCGTCGAGCTCTCACGGTGCCCGGGGATCGCGGGGCTGAAGTTCACGAGCTACAACCTGTATGAGCTCATGAAGATGCGCGCCGCACGGGATTCCGGCTTCAGCATTTTCAACGGCGCCGATGAAATTCTCATGTTCGGGCTGCTGGCCGGCGCGGATGGCGGGATTGGCACGACGTACAACGTCATTCCACGCGAGGCGTGCGCCCTCTACCGGGCATGCCGTGCCGGTGACCTCGCCGAGGCAAGACGGCTGCAGACCGCGATAAACGCCATCGTGGAAATCGTGACGCATGGCAATGCGATCGCCTCCGTGAAGCACATCCTCCAGCGCATGGGCTTCCCGGTGGGGGACGCGGTTTTTCCACTGAATACCTTGAGCGACGTGGACCGGACGTGGATCGACCGGCAATTGGAGGCAATCCAGTTCTACGAAGGAGCGATATGACGCACGCAGGTACATCCCGGGGAAATGGCGTCATTGCAATTCTGATCCACGACGAGAGCCCGGAGGCCCTCGCCCTTCTCGAGAACGCTGTCCTTTGCGCGTTCCGGCACCTGGGGATTCCCCATCGCCTGGTGACGATTGGCAGGGAGCTCTCCGACGACTTCTTCCGCACCGAAGCGCTCACGCTGGCAGGGATATTCTTTGCGCAGCAGGGCACCATCATGCGCCTGAGCGTTTCGGCACGGATCGACCTGGTGCGCGCGGTGGAAGAGGGCCTTGGAGCGGTTGCCTACGAACCGTGCGTGGCCGATCTCCCCATCGAGATCCTGAGACTTGCGGGAATCGACCGCTCGACCGTTTCCGCCTCCACCTTCACCACCGTTGTGACGGCGCGCAACGATCACTTCGTGACGTGGACGCGGGTTGTGGGGGAGCGCGTTTCAAGCGACGTGGCCGTGCCCTGCAGTGTGCTGTCTTTCGCACGCCCTCACGTTCTCCTGGCGTCGGAAGCAGGTCATCCTCTCATTCATCTCGTCGACGCGGGCAAAGGGCGTTTCGCGCTCTTTCCTTTCGACGTTCGATTGTTCACCATGGAGAATTGTGGTCACGCGTGCGGACTGGACGATGTGTTCCTCAAGAGCATCCTGTGGTCGGCGCGAAAGCCCTTCGTGACTTATACCATGCCGCCCATGGCCGCCACGGCGATAGACGATTGCTCGGGTTCCTACAATCACTTCCGCTGGGTCGACACAATGAACGCCCATGGGTGGCGTCCAAATCTCGCGTTATTTACGGATGCCATTGACGAGGTGGCGCATGAGAACATGTACGTCGACTCCCGGAAGCTTCACGCCCTCTGGGACGAGGGCCTGGCCGACATCGGATTCCACGCGCTCCGCTACAATGAATGTTTCTGCTTCGAGCACCTGGGTCGAAAGACCCTGACGCCGCAGGAATTGGAGGCGCGATTCGCACGATGGGATTATTATCAGAAGAAATGGAAGATCGTCACAAGTCCATGGATTCACCCGCATTTCGGTGAGATCGGTCTTGCTGCCCTGCCGTATTTTCGAGCAAGAGGCGCAGAGTTCATGACGCACACCCTCCCCTTTGATGCTTCATGGTTCGACGTGCCGACGGTGAAGGCGCCTCTCGCTCCGCAGCCCCCGTACGGTCACAACGGATACTTCATCTCTCTCCCCCCTGAATGTCCCGACCTCATGGCCGTCCATTGTGTCCTCGAGAAAAAAACACGAGAGAGCACCGACTTTGAAGTGAAAGCCGACTATCTCTGGGACAACACCGTCTTCTGGGACGAGGCGCCCGATACGAGGCTCTCGGAGGCAGCCCATACGATATCGGAACAGGTACGGAGGGGCATCGACTCCGGCTTTTTCGGCATGGCATTCACGCACGAACAACGGATTGCCTGTCTGAAGACGGGAGAATGGGAAGAATTGTGGCAGGAGGCTGGTCGGCTGCTGGAGCGCTACCCGCTGGAGTTCCGACGTCCTCGCGACATCTTCACATACTTGAAAAAGCGAAGCAGGTGCGCGCTGGCGGCAGTGGAAGTGAATGTCGCCAACCAATCCGTACAGTACGAGATGGATTCCGATGAGGCAGCCGGAACCCGGCTGCAATTGTACCGGAACACCAGCGACGGCGGAGTCAAGACGGTCCAGAATGAGATCAGCGGGAAAACCGGGCACATCCAGGCGTAGCCTGGGAGCTCGGCAATTGACGAAAATCCGGCTTCTTTCAAGGAAGGACCACATGAGGAACAACAGCAAGGTGGCGCGAGGATACTGGGACTACACGACCCTCGATCCGGCGATTCTCGAGGACGCGGCACGACTTACTGAGAAGGACCTTGCCGCCCTGGGCCGCCCTGGCTTCGAGGTGAGGTTTTTTGACACCCTGGAATCGTTTTTCGCCGCGGAGGCGCTGGAGTATGTCGCGGCGTGGAGGCAGTCTACCGCCGACAGCCCTGCTGGAATCTGCGGACCAATCGGGCCGACCGAGCAGCTGCCGTTGGTGGCGCAGATCGTCAATGACCTGCAGATCGACGTCCGCGAAGGTCATTTCTGGGCGATGGACGAGTGGTATGTC
>PMDT01000288.1:1367-12937 GCA_003154555.1 Spirochaetaceae bacterium | reverse complement strand
GGTGAATTCGACCAGAGACATTTCCTCAAGACAATTGAGCGAGCCCTGGGGGGGTCATGACAATCCGGGTCATCGTTGTTGAGGATTCGCTAACGATGCGCAAACGCCTCTGCGAGGTATTGACTACAGACCCGCAAATCGAAGTCGTGGCCGAGCTGGAGGACGGCAAGCAAGCTATCGAGGCCTGTCAGAGACTGCGACCCAACCTCATGACGCTCGACATGATGCTGCCGGTAATGAGCGGTCTTGCCGCCACCGAATACATCATGGCGCATTGTCCAACCCCGATCCTCATCGTGTCATCATCCACGAACCGCGGAGAGCTGTTCAAGACGTATGAAGCACTCGCCGCAGGTGCCGTAGATGTCCTCGAGAAGCCACGCGGCGACGAAACTGATGACGAATGGGAACGACAGCTCATCTCGACCGTCAAGCTGGTATCGAAGATCAAGGTCATCACTCATCCTCGGGCCCGCCTTGGCCACTTGGGCCGAGTTTCTTCGAAGGACTTGACGCCGGCAGTCGCGAGCCAGCAAACGAAATATCGCGTGACGGCGATCGGCGCTTCCACAGGGGGACCCGCGGCAATCGTTCACGTGCTTCGCTCGCTGGGACCCGCCTATCCTCTGCCCGTGCTGCTCGTCTTGCACATTGGTGAGGCCTTCGGCAAGGCGTTTGCGGATTGGCTGGACGGGCAGACTGCCCTGCGGGTCTCTTACGCGCGAGACGGCGATCTGATGAGCCAGGCATCAGGCCGCGTCATCATGGCGCCACCCGGCAGGCACCTCGTGGTGAATAACGGCAAGCTACACGTGACCGCAGATCCCGAGCGGCACTCATGTCGCCCCTCGGTGGATGTGCTCTTCGAGTCCGTGGCTGCTGCCTATGGCTCCACTGGCGTCGGGTGTCTCCTTACGGGGATGGGACGCGACGGTGCCGCCGGGTTGCTGGCCATGAAACAGGCGGGAGGATTGACTCTGGTGCAGGACGAATCCACGTCCGTTGTCTTCGGCATGCCCCGCGAGGCCATCGAACGCGGCGCTGCCTGCCGGGTGCTTCCGTTGGATGAGATCGGCCCGATGTTGGCGGGACTTTCCATGGCGGGGACGCAACCGTGAACGCAATGGCTCAAACAGTCCTAATTGTGGACGACAGCCTTACGGTTCGCATGGACCTGGCCCAGGCTTTCGAGTCCGCGGGCTTTGAAATCATATTGTGCTCGACCGCTGCCGATACACGCGCAGCCATCAAGCGAGAAGTCTGTGCGCTCGTCGTCCTCGACGTGGTCTTGCCGGACGCAGATGGAATCGAACTCTTGAAGGAGATCAGGTCTTCTTTGCCGGACATTCCTGTGATGCTCCTGTCATCGGAGGCAGAGGTTCAGGATCGCATCCGTGGCCTGAAGACAGGCGCAAACGAATACGTCGGCAAACCGTATGACACGAGCTACGTATTGTCCCGCGCCCATCAGCTCGTCAGACAGTCCGAGTCAGCGATGATTCTGCCCCGCAACACGGTGTTGGTGATCGACGACAGTCCGACATTCCGCGAAACCATGCGAGATCTCCTTCAGAGTCGCGGCTACAAAGTCGCTCTTGCGGAAAGTGGGGAGGAGGGTCTTCGCATTGCCGCCGATATCCGGCCACTCGCGATTCTGGTAGACAATGTACTTCCCGGCATTGATGGCGGCACGGTCGTGCGCCGGATCAGGTTTGATGCCGCCTTGCGCGCCACGCCGTGCCTGATGTTGACGGGTTCCGAGGACAAGGGCGCGGAGCTGCGCGCCTTTGACGCCGGAGCGGACGGATTCGTGCGCAAAGAAGAAGACATCGATTCCATTCTCGCGCGCTTAACCGCAGTCCTTCGCCGGACAGAAGAGCAGGTGGAACAAGCCACGACCGCGAGCCTCTCCGGTCCGAAGAAGATCCTCGCCGTAGATGATAGTGCGACCTATCTGCACGAGCTTTCCGACGAACTCGTGGGTGAAGGCTATGACGTGGTCGTTGCGCATTCGGGCAAAGAGGCTCTCGAAATGTTGGCGGCCCAGAAGGTGGATTGCATCCTGCTCGACGTCATAATGCCCGACATGGGCGGGAAAGAGACGTGTCGAAGGATCAAGGCCACGCCGCTTTTGCGCGATACTCCCCTAGTCATGCTGACGTCGCTCGACGAACGCGAAGCCATGATCGACGGCCTCGTTACGGGTGCCGATGACTACATATCGAAATCGAGCGATTTCGAAGTCTTGAAGGCAAGAGTCCGCGCGCAAATCCGCCGAAGACAATTCGAAGACGAGAATCGGCGCATTCGGAACGAACTACTGCAAAAGGAATTGGATGCCGCTGCGGCACGTGCAGCGCGCGAGGTCGCTGAGGCGCGCGCAGCCATGGTGGATGTTCTCGAACGCAAAAATAGCGAGTTGGAAGCATTCAGCTATTCCGTGTCGCATGACCTGCGAGCGCCACTGCGTGGTATCGACGGATTTAGCCAAGCCCTGCTGGAGGATTACTCCGACCAGCTCGATCCGAAAGCACGTGACTACCTGAACCGAGTGCGCGCCGCGGCACAGCGCATGGGCGAATTGATCGACGATCTTCTACAGCTTTCGCAGATTGGGAGAGCTGAGATAAAACCCGAGCAAGTCGACCTGTCGAGCCTTGCCCGTGCTGCGGTCGCAGACCAGAAGAAACACGAGCCCGAGCGCCAAATCGATGTGCACGTTCAAGAAGGAGTCAATGCGCAAGCCGACAATCGGTTGATGCGGGTTGTATTCGATAATCTCCTGGGAAACGCGTGGAAATTCACGGCCAAGACTGCATCCGCCCGCGTCGAGTTTGGAACGACGATTCGGGAAGGAGACGTTGCGTATTTCATCCGTGACAACGGGGCGGGTTTCGATATGGCCTATGCTGACAAACTGTTCCGGCCATTCCAGAGGTTGCATTCCGAGTCGGATTTTCGAGGCACCGGAATTGGCCTGGCCACCGTGCATCGGATTATCGACCGTCATGGCGGCCGCGTTTGGGCCGAGGGCGCAGTCGGTCGTGGGGCAGGATTCTACTTCACGCTACCGTCCGAAAGATCCGGGGTGCACAGATGAGTCGCAACTCCATCATCCTTCTCGTAGAGGACAACCCCGACGATGTAGAGCTCACGCTTCGAGCGTTTGAGAAGAGCAAAGTCGCCAGCCAGGTCGTGGTTGCCACCAACGGCGAGGAAGCTCTCGACTACCTTTTCGCAACTGGCACTTACGTAGGGCGTGATCCAAAAAGCATGCCCGAGGTCGTCTTGTTAGACCTCAACCTGCCCAAGGTTGATGGGCTCGAAGTACTTCGACGAATTCGTTCAGATCCGCGCACGAGACGACTGCCAGTGGTAATTCTGACATCGAGCAAAGAAGAGAGGGACGTTATCGCGAGCTACGATCTTGGCGCCAACAGCTACGTCCGCAAGTCGGTCGACTTTGCCCAGTTTGCCGTTGCGGCTCAACAACTAGGTCTGTATTGGCTCGTCATCAACGAATCACCGCAGACGGGAAGGGAGCGGAGCGATGGCTGAACCGCTAAGAGTGTTGGTCGTCGAGGATTCCGAGGATGATGCCTTGCTGTTGCTCCGCGAGTTGCGGCGAGATGGATTTGAGCCGCGGTCGCAACGGGTGCAAACCGCGAGCGAGATGAGTGCGGCACTTGGTTCTCAGTCCTGGGACGCGATCATTTCCGACTACAGCTTGCCCGAGTTCAGCGCACCTGCGGCGCTGGAGGTGTTGAGGGAGAGCGGAAACGACGTCCCATTCATCGTAACCTCTGGAACGGTCGGCGAAGACGTAGCAGTGGCGACGATGAAAGCCGGCGCCCATGATTACCTTCCCAAGGGAAATCTTAGACGAATTGGGCAAGCCATCCGCCGGGAAATGCGCGAAGCGGAGATCCGCCGGCAAAACAGGGCGCATGCTGCAAAGATCGAACATCTGAACCGGATCTTGCGCGCGATTCGCAATGTGAATCAGCTCATTGTCCATGAGAAGGATCCTCGAACGCTCATTCAAGAGGCCTGCAATCTGCTCGTAGAAACGCGCGGCTACAGCGGTGCGTGGATCTCGCTTACGCCTGAGAACGGCCAATCCGGCATCACGGCTGGCGCCGGCTGGGGCCAGGAATTCAGCAACTTCGCCGAAAAAGTGAGGTGCGGCTTCGAACCGGCATGCTGGTCCAGAGCACGTGCAGCCGATCGCGGGCTTGCCATCCTCAAACCTGAAAAGGACTGCGATGGTTGCCCGCTTCGAGGAGATTGCGCTGGCACCGGAGCAATGGCGGTGTCGCTTGTACACGGCAATAGTTCCGTTGGATTCCTCGGGATCTCGACACCGCTGGGTTTAGCCATCGACGACGAAGAACGCTCGCTTGTACTCGAAACGTCGGGAGACCTCGCGTTCGCGCTGTACACGATCGAAGGGAATGCTCGGAACCGCGAAACCGAAGAGCGATTTCGGGTCAGCTTCGAAAGAGCTTCGATCGGCAAAGCACTGACTTCGCGTGACGGACGCTTCCTTCGCGTTAACAACGCGTTGGCGACGATGCTGGGATATCGAACTGCCGAATTCGAAGGGCGGCATTTCGCTGACTTCACTCACCCAGACGATTTGGCGAGCAGTCGCGAGACTGCACGCGCCATGCTCTCCGGTGCCAAGGAACGGCGATTCGAGAAGCGCTACCTCCGCAAAGACGGGACAGTGTTATGGGCAGACGTCAACATTGCGACGGTTTGTGACGCGAATGACCAGCCTCAATACTTCATCGTCGGTTTCGTCGATATCACCGAGCGCAAGCTGGTGCAAGACGACCTACATTTCAAGAATCTCGTACTGCAGACTCAGCAAGACGCGTCCATCGACGGCATCCTCGTCGTGGGCGACGACGGACAGATCGTGTCTTATAACCGGCGGTTCACCGAAATGTGGGTCATTCCGAGCGAAATCCTCGCAACCAGGTCCGATGAGCGTACTTTGCAATCGGTCATGAACATGCTCGTCAGTCCTGAAGAGTTCATTAGCAAGGTGAATCACCTCTACGCGAATCATGACGACACCAGTCAGGACGAGATCGCGCTCAAAGACGGCAGGACATTCGACCGCTACTCCGCGCCAATGCGCGACGCAGACAGCAGATACTTTGGCCGGGTGTGGTTCTTCAGGGACATCACCAAACGCAAGCAGGCGGAGGCTAAACTGTGGGAGAGCAATGAGCGCTACCGTGATCTATACGAAAACGCCCCAACCGCCTACCTCACCGTTGGGATCGATGGTCGCATCGGTAGGTGCAACCAGCGGGCGGGCATGCTGCTCGGAAGTACTGCGGCAGAACTCGTGGGGCGACCGGTGTTCGATTTCTGGGCGAACAGTCCGCAAGGGAAAGAAAAGGCCGGGAGGCTATTCGAATCGTTTCGCTCCGGTACGTCGATCGTGGATGAGGAGCTTGAAGCACAAAGAGCGGACGGCACGTCTGCCTGGGTCCTTTTGACCATAAACGCCGTTCGGAATGCCCAAAACGAAGTGGTGCAAGGTCGTTCGATGTTGGTGGACATCACTGATCGCAAGAAGGCAGAAAAGGAGCGCGAGATGCTCGAAGAGCAACTCCGGGTTTCCCAGAAAATGGAGGCCATCGGCAGTCTCGCGGGCGGAGTAGCTCACGACTTCAATAATTTGCTTTCCGTGATCTTGACATACACCTCATTCGTGCTCGGCGAGGTGGGCGAGAACGAGCATCTCCGAGATGATCTCCTGGAAGTGAAGAAAGCTGCCGACCGTGCCGCGGCGTTGACCCGGCAGCTTCTCGCGTTTAGCCGTAAGCAGGTATTGCAGCCAATACCGCTGGACTTAAACCAGATTGCTGCGGGAATCGAGAAGATGCTCCGGCGGATTCTCGGCGAGCAAATTGAACTGGTGCATGAATTCTCGCCTGATCTTGGCGTCACTTTGGCAGATCCGAGTCAGATCGAGCAGGTGCTGATGAATCTCGTCGCCAACGCCCGTGACGCGATGCCGGCGGGCGGCAAGCTCACCATCGAAACGTCCAATCGGATTTTCGACGACGACTACGCGCGGGAGCATCCCGGCGTGCAACCCGGCGAATATGTACGGCTGGTGGTGAGCGATACCGGCCATGGCATGGATCGCGAGCTGCTTTCCCACGTCTTCGAGCCATTCTTCACGACGAAGGAGCCGGGAAAGGGAACAGGCCTGGGGCTTTCGACCGTGTACGGCATCGTGCAGCAGAGCGACGGCCACATCACCTGCTACAGCGAGCTGGGTGAAGGGACGACCTTTTCGATCTATTTCCCCCGCACCGTGGAGGCCGTGGACCGCACGACAGCCCCCGCCGGGAAAGCCGCCCCGGTGAAGGGCAACGAGACGATCCTTCTCGTGGAAGACGAGGAGATGGTGCGGCGCTTCACCCAGAGAGTACTGGAGAACAATGGCTACACGGTGATTGCGGCAGCGGGCGGTAAGGAAGCGCTGGCGGCGATGGAATCGCAGAAATGCGGCATCAACCTGCTGGTGACGGACGTCGTGATGCCGCAGATGAGCGGAAAGCAGCTCGCGCAGAGAGTCCTGGGGGAATGCCCGGACGTGAAAGTTCTCTATATTTCGGGATACACGGGAAACGCCATTCTCCAGCAGGGGATGCTGGAACCGGGCATCGATTTCGTCCAGAAACCTTTCGATACCAGGGAGCTGCTGGCGAAAATCCGCGAGATCCTCACCCGTCGCTCGAAGGCGTGACGGTCCCGGGCGCGGCGGCGTTCATGCGCGAGCCATAGCCGTCGGGCATCCACGCATCAAGTGCCGCCAGGGCCGAATCGTGATTGCTGCAATGCATCACCTGGTCCATGAGGGCTCCCGCGCCTTCAAATGCGCGCAGGTAGGTTTTCGCGAACTTCTTCAGGCTGTGAAAGCTCCTGCCGGGACCCCACGTCTCGCGGTGGATAAGCATGTGGTAGGTGAAAAAACCGATCTTTTCCCGGGGGGAGATAAGCGCGAAATCGGCGCCTGGGTTGTTGCCCGCCTGCATGTCACGTATCGTCTTGAATACAAAGATGTTCTCAAAGACGCCCCGGCCGATCATGATGCCGTCCGCGCCGGTTTCTTCCGCGCGCTCCCGGAACTGCACCGCCGACTTCACGTCACCATTGCCCACGATGCGCGTCGGCACATCCAGCGCGTCGCGCAGCTTCACGGCCAGCGCCACGGCTCCCCAGTCCGCGTGCCCCTCCGACTGCTGCGCAACAGTCCGACCGTGCACGGTGAGCGCGGCGAGACCCCGTCCCAGCAGGAAACCGATCCATTCCTCCGCCCGGGAACGCGAAATGCCGATGCGCGTCTTCACGCTCACCGGCAGATCACCCGCCCCCTCGCGCGTCGCCGCGATCAGCTCAGCCGCCAGCGTCGGTGAATCGATCAGCGCACCGCATTCGCCGCGCTTGATGATCTTGCGGACGGGGCACCCCATGTTGAGGTCGATGCCATCGAAGCCCATCTCGCGGACCTCCGCGGCAACGCGCAGGCAGCGCTCGGGGTGATTGCCCCATACCTGCGCGATCAGGGGGCGCTCCTCCGGTGTGAAGCGCAGCCTGTCGATCACCCGGGGCCTGCCGGCGGTGCACAGCCCGTCAGTACTGGTGAACTCGGTAAAAAAAAGGTCCGGCGCGCCGACCGCGCGTATGACGCGGCGGAACACCGTGTCGGTGACGTCTTCCATGGGCGCGAGGACGGAGAAGGGCCGGGGGAGCGTCCCCCAGATGCCGGCGGCAGGGCTTTCAGTCAACGAGCTTGATTTTCTTCTTGCCGCCGTAAAAATCCCACCATGCCCGCGCGCCCTTGGCGAGGACAAGGTTCAGGGCCATGATATTTTTCACACCCCGGTCGGAAAGCCAGTCGACAAGGGCGTCGTAGCCCCTGGTGGCATAGACGGGGATCCCGTCCTGCCAGGTGGCGCGGCCGCAGAGGACACCGGAGAACGGCGTGCCTGCCTCGGCGGCCAGCTCCAATGTCTCCCGGAAGACCTCGTCGGTCACACCTGCGCTCAGGTAGATGAAGGGCACTTTTGCCGCGGCAGCCGACTCCTGGAACAGCCGCATTGCCTCCTTCTTGTCGTACGCCCTGCTTCCCTTGAAGGTCGCGGTGCCCTCCACGAACTGCATGCTGACCGGCACCTCCACCTTCAGGATGTCCACGCCGTAGCGGGGCTTTGAGAACTCCTCCATGTAGGCGGTCACGTATTTCGGCTTCACGCGCGCGAACTCAATGCTCTTCGCGTCACCGACGGCGTCGTTGTAGCAGATCGTCTCCATGAAGAACGGGACGTCGCTGGCGGCGCATTCGGCGCCGATGCGCTCGATGAAGGCCTTCTTCACGTCGTTGACCTTTGCCGGATGCGTGGGGTTGTAATAGAGAAGTATTTTTATCGCACTCGCCCCGGCTTCCACGAGCCGGCGGACGCTCCACTCAGGGAGCAGGTCGGGGAGCCTGCTGTCGTCCTTCGTATCGTAGCCGGTCTTCTCATAGGCGAGCAGGACGCCCGTGCCCTTTGCGCGCGCCTTCGCGGCAGGCAGCCCGAACTCGGGGTCGAGGAGCACGGCGCTCGCATGGCGCGTGAGCACGCTCGCCACCGCGGTCTTGAACTTCACCAGGTCCTCCGACGTGGCCGGCGCCCCGCGGGCCTGGGCGATCGCTTTCTCGAGCGACCCGCGCTGGTCCATTGCCGCCGCGGCAATGATGCCCTTGTCATTCGCGCACGCATTGATCCCCGCGGCCTTTCCCTTGCGCATCTCCACTGCCATCTGATTTTGCCTCCTCGGAAACTCTCTCCCAAAGCTATTGCTCGGCGGCGCCGCAGTCAAACCGCCCCGGGGGCTCGATGTCGACGGCGGGACGCGGAAGGGATATACTCCTCCGCCCGACCCCTGACCATCAGAATGGAGGCAGTGCTGTGAACACGCAACCCTCGGAAACCCGGACGCTCACCATCTGGTTCGTGGCGGCGCTGCTCGCCACGGTGCTTCTCACGGCCCTGATCGCGGCACTCGGCCCCCTGCTTTCAAACGTCCCGCATCTGCCCGACAGGGGGGCCTCCTGGTACTTCTGGAAGCTGCCCAGCCCCACCTTCTGGTCGCGCTTCACTGCCTGGGGTTTCTACGCGCTTCACCAGGCGTCGGTCTGGCTGCTCGTGGCCCTTTCCATGCGAAAAGCGGAAAAATCGCGGGGGCTTTCGCGCATCACGATCGCGTTCTTCCTGGTCAATCTCCTCTTCATCCTCGTGCACGTCCTCCAGACGCATCTCTGGTATGACGGGCTGGCGCAGGACGTGCCGATCTGGAGCAGCCAGTATTCCGTGATCGTCATGCTCATCATCATGCTCGTTCTGCTGAATCCGCGGCGGGGTCTCATCCTGGGAAAGAAGTTCCCCCTGACCGCCGGCGGGCTCGCCTTCGCCAACCGGTGGCACGGCCTGTACATCTCGTGGGCGCTCGTCTACACGTACTGGTTCCATCCGACGGAGGGCTCGATCGGCTTCGTGTTCGGATTCTTCTACATGTTCCTCCTGCTCACCCAGCTCTCGCTCGCCCGCACGAAGATCCACTACCTCCTGCCCTGGGTGACCGCGCTGGAGTTCACCGTCGGGCTCCATGGCCCGATCATCGCGATCCAGAATGGCTACGCCTCCTGGCCGATGTTCGCAGCGGGTTTCTTCTTCATGACGGCATTCACGCAGCAGTACAGCTTCAAGCTGCCGGCCTGGGGACGGGGCGCTGTCTTTGCGGTCTATGGCGCGGGTGTGCTTGTCATGTACTGGTTCCGGGGGTATGGGAGACTGTACGAGATTCTTTTCATCCCCGCGGCCCTCTATGGCGGGGCTATCGTCCTTGCGCTGTTGCTTCGGCTGGCGCCTGGACGAAAATCTGCGGAGAAGGCACCAGCAGCCGGGTAGGGATGTCCTCCTACCCGACCTCCGCGATCATGCCATCAGGTTGATGCTTTGCGCGCCTTGGGCCTGCTGCTGCTGAGTGATCTGGCTGAGCGCCGCGGCCTGGGTCTGGTAGGCGTTGGAGGCTGCCTGCGCGTTCTGCTGCTCGGGAGCCCCCTGCAGCCGGGCGATCTGCGATGCGGATGCCTGCAGGGACGCCTGCGCGTCATTCGGGGCAGGGGTGACCTGCAGCCGCGTGCCGACGGAATCCTCCGTCCCGTTCGCGGGGACCGCGTTGATCGATGCGGGGGCCGCCCCGCTTACCGCCTCCGCGGTCCGCAGGGCATCGTTCTCCTGCGCCGCGGATTCGCGTGCGTTGGCGGTGGTCTCCGCAGGAGCGCTCAGATTCTGCATGGCCGAAGCGGACATGATGGGCGAAGCCGAAGAGATGGAATCTACTGCCATAGCTCAAATGTACCACACGCGGAGGCCGCCGCCTACCACGAACCTGTGTTTGAATCCGGGCTAGCCGGTCGTGCGCATTCCGGCCGCAACCCCCTCTATGGAGAGGCGCAGGAGCTCCCGGCATTCGGCTTCCCGCGCCTCATCCCCGGCGGCACGGGCATCACGCAGGCGCCGCAGCCATTCGATCTGGACGAGATTGAGGGGATCCGTATTGGGATTGCGCACCCGGATCGACTGCTGGAGCCAGGGTATCTCCTCCAGGAGCTCCGACGTGCCGTTCGTGCGCAGGACCGCCTCCCGGCTGCGCGCATATTCTTCGGCGATCATGCCCCAGATGCGCTCGCGCGCCACGGCATCGGTCACAAGGTCGGCGTACATCCGCCCCACCTGCAGGTCGGACTTGGCCAGGGCGAGCGCCGCGTTGTCCAGCGTCGCGCGGAAGAAAGGCCATCCCTCGTACATGGCGTGCAGGGTGGCCCACCCGTCCGGACGGGATCTGGCGAAAGCGTGAAATGCCGCTCCCAGGCCGTACCATGCGGGGATCATGCACCGATTCTGCGTCCAGGCGAAAACCCACGGAATGGCGCGAAGGTCGGCCAGGCCGCGCGTGTCGCCGCCACTCCTGGTGGCATTTTCGTATCGATGGGCAGGCCGGGAGGCAATAGGCATCGACTCGATCTCGCGGATCGGCGTGGCCTCTTCGAACCAGGCGAGGAAGCAGGGCTCCTCGATGAAAGCGCGATACGCGGCGAGCGCCTCCCGTGCGAGCTCGTCCATCGTCGCGGTCCATTCCGGCCGCGGCGGTGAAAGGGGCCGCACGGAGGAGGCCACGGTGGCCCAGATGACCTGCTCGAGGTGCCGACCGGCGATGCGCGGGTCGTCGTAACGGTCCGCAAGGACCTCCCCCTGTTCCGTCATGCGCAGCCCGGCGCCCAGCGATTCCGGCGGCAGGGCNNATGAGCCGCACGCCCCGCTCGCGCGCCAGCGCCGAAAGAACACTCTGCGTCGTGTACAGGGCCCAGCAGGCGGCAAGATAGCCCCCGTCCTTCGTGCTGTCGGAGTACCCGATCATGACGATCTGCGTGTCCTTCCGCTGCCGCAGATGGCTCCGATAAGCGGGATCGTCCAGCATCTCCCGCACGATGC
>PMDT01000288.1:0-1300 GCA_003154555.1 Spirochaetaceae bacterium | reverse complement strand
CGGGACCGTCACGGTCCCGAGTGTCGAGCGAAGGAATGCGCTTTTCTCCTGCTCGGGCCAGGAGGCGTAGTCGATCGCAAGGCCCGATATGCGCGCAATGTCCGCGACGACCCGGGCGTTCCGCCCCGATTCCTGGCGGATATCCAGCCGCGCGCTGTGCAGCCCGAAAACCTGCGTCTGCCAGAGCCAGCTCTGCAGGTCGCCGTCGACGATATGCCCGCCGCTGTTGGCACGGAGGCTCTCCGCCACCAGGCTGAGGTCTGCCGCAAGCTCCATTCCCGACCGGTAGGCCCCGTCGGGGAGGCGATCGAGGGACTCCACGGCGCGCTCCAGGCGCCATTCCACGACCTTCAGGAAGCGCCGGTAAACCTCGTGCGGCGAGACGGGCTCCACGATCGCCGCAAGCGCGGGGAAGGAGCGCAGCCTCGCCTCCAGCGCCGCGCGAAGAGAATCGGACACGGCGGCCTGGTTCTCCGAGGAGCTGAGCTCATCCTGCAGCAATCGGCATTGACGGAGATGCGCGGCGACCGCCGCGGCGCGCATCCGCACCAGCGTGCGCTCCGTCACCTCCGCGCTGACATTGGGATTGCCGTCCCGGTCCCCGCCGATCCACGAGCCGAAGGTGAGAAATGCCGGGATGCGGAACGAGGAATCGGGATAGACCCTCCCGAGCGCCCAGGCGAGCTCGACATAGATGGCGGGCGCCACCTCCCAGAGCGTCGCGGCGAAATACAGGCCGACTTCGACCTCCTCCAGCACGCTCGGCCTGCGGGGCCGTATGAGGTCTGTCTGCCAGAGGCCCGTGAGCATGGATCGTATCTGCGTGACGACCTGGTCGCGTTCCCGGGGGAGGAGCTCCGCGTCGTCCAGCTTCACGAGGTATTCCCGCAGCAGCCTCACCTTCGTGCGCACGGAGCGACGCTTCGCCTCCGTGGGATGCGCGGTGAAGACGAGGCCGATGGTGAGCAGGTCGAGCAGTGCCTGGCTGCCGGCCGCGTCGAGTCCCGCGCGCCGCATGAGGAGGACCGCCTCCTCCATCGATTCCGATCGCGGCTCGGGGTAGCGCGCGCGCTCCCTCTCCCNNCGGCGGCGCCTTCCCGGCGCGCGCGGGCGCCCAGGCGTATTTCCTCTTCAAGGTCGTACAGCCCGGGACCCGCCTGCTCGCGTATCACGTCGCCGAGCATCCGTCCCAGGAACCGTATCTCCGAACCCAGCTTCTCTCTTTTCTGCAACTTCTCCATGCGTTGAAATGAATGTCGGGGTGATCGCGGTGGATGTCAACCGCGGGCGCGGCGGAATC
>PMDT01000226.1 GCA_003154555.1 Spirochaetaceae bacterium | reverse complement strand
CCAGATCCGCGTGCGCTTCCCCGGGACGGATCCCGGGCCCTGGATGGCGCGGATCAGCGCCTGGGAAGGGGTCGAGGCCGTGGAGCCCTCGGAGCCCAGCATGGAGGACTTCTTCCTGCATTGCCTGGCGGAAAGCGAGCAAGCCGCCCATGCCTGATTCCACTGTCCTCAGCGTGGAAGGCCTCACGAAGAAGTTCGGGGCCTTCACNNCCACCATCCGCATGCTCTGCGGCGTCCTCGCCCCCACCGGCGGACGCGCCCACGCGCTGGGCCACGACCTCTTCACCGAGGCCGCTCTCGTGCGGGCCCCCATGGGCTACATGAGCCAGAAGTTCAGCCTGCTGGGGGACCTGACCGTGGCGGAGAATCTCCGCTTCTTCGGCGGGCTCTACGGCCTGGAGGGGGCGGCCCTCGCCGGCGAGATCGAGCTGCGCCTGAAGGCGATGCAGGTCTGGGAGGACCGGGAGCAGCTGGCGGCCAGCCTCAGCACCGGCGAGAAGCAGCGGGTGGCCCTGGCGGCGAGCACCCTGCACCGCCCGGAGATCCTCTTCCTGGACGAGCCCACCAGCGGCGTGGACCCCCTGCGCCGGCGGCGCTTCTGGGAGGCCATGGACCTGCTCATCGAGGAGGGGATGACCATCCTGGTGACCACCCACAACCTGGCCGAGGCGGAGCGGCTCTGCGCGGTCGTGGGCGTTGTTCGGCAGGGGAAATTGCTTGCCCTGGGCAGCCCCCGATGAATTGCGCCACAAGCAGGGCGCGCCGCGGGCGGAGATCACGGGGCGCGGTTTCACGGAGGACCTACTGGCCTTGCTGCGCCAGAGGCCGGAGGTGGCAAGCGTTGAGCTTCGCGATGGGCACCTGACCCTTGGCCTGCGCGGCAGCGGCGAGGTTGCCCCCTTGGTGACCTTGATCGTGCAGCAGGGCGGGCAGATAGAAGAGGTGCGCAAAGGCGCGGCAAGCCTTGAGGACGTTTTCCTCACGCTGATGGAGGAAGAGCACTCATGAGCGACATGTTCACGATCATATGGAAGGAATGGAAAGACTCGCTCTTCCAGGGCGGCCTGCGGGCATGGAAGAACCCTGCCCTGTTGATCGGCATTGTGGGTGTCGCGTGGCCGCTTGCGGGCAAAACCGCCTGGTTGGGCCTGAGCCCGATCCAGATGGTGGTGGTTCTCTGGGTGGCGTTTTTCGTCATCCTGTCCATCGTTGCCGATTCCTTCGCGGGCGAGCGCGAACGGCATACCCTGGAAACACTGCTGGCAAGCCGCATATCCGACCGCTCCATCCTGATGGGGAAGGTGGCGATCGTCGTGCTCTACGGCTGGGGCGTGATGGTTGTCGGCCTGTTCGTGGGCGCGGCTGTCTGCAGCCTGGCCTATGGACAGGGGCACGTCCTGTTCTATCCAGTCGATATGCTGGTGTTGACGCTGGTGATGGGCTTGCTGGTGGGCACGTTCGGTGCCACCGCGGGCGTGCTGTTGTCGCTCCGCATGTCCACGGTGCGCCAGGTGCAGCAGGCACTCACGATCGGCACGGTGCTGCTGGGCGGCGCGCTGATTGGACTGCTCCAGCTTCTGCCAAAAGGGCTTTCCCAGGCTTTCACGACCGACCAGGTGCTGCTGATGGTGGCGGGCGTCGTGGCCCTGGTGGATATCGTGCTGCTTGCACTCACGCTTCTGCGCTTCCAGCGCACGAAGCTCATCGTGAGGTAGAGAAATCAGCGCTTGACAGTCGCGATGGGTATGTTATCATTCCATCGAAAGTGTAATCATCATGATAAGAACCCAGATTCAGCTCACGGAGAAGCAGGCACAGTCATTGAAAGCCACCGCGGCGAAACGTGGTGTCTCGATGGCCGGGCTGATTCGGCAGTCAATCGACCAGCTGCTGGAGAGAACGGGAGAGCCCACGGCAAAGGAGCTGCGTCGGAAGGCCGCGGCGGCGGCCGGCCGATTCAGGTCCGGCCACCGCGATATCTCGATTCGCCATGACGACTACCTGGCGGACGCGCTCGGGAAATGACCACTTTTGTCGACACGTCGGCCTTTTTCGCCGTCCTCGATGCGGATGACAGGATGCATGCGAAGGCGCGCAAGGAATGGGAGCGCCTCCTGGAGACCGACACCTCTTTTCGGACAACGAACTATGTGCTTGTGGAAACCGCGGCGCTTCTGCAGAGTCGCATCGGGATGGAGGGCCTGCGACTTTTTGCCGCGGACGTGATCCCGGCGCTGGACATCATCTGGGTGGAGGCGGGAATGCACCTTTCCGCCCAGCATGCGCTTCTTGTCGCCTCCCGGCGGGACCTCAGCCTGGTTGACTGTGTGAGCTTCGAGGCCATGAGGCGATACAGGATCGACAATGTCTTTTGTTTTGAGGTCCACTTCGCCCAGCAGGGCTTCGAGGTTCTTCCACGACCGTCGGGAAGAGCCTCATAGCCGCCCATTTGAACGTCGTCTTCCCGCCACGAGCTGCGCCAAGGCGTCAACCAGATTGCGCAGCTATGAAGTGCGGCCCGCAACTTTGCTCATGAGATGTCGATTCTGGCTTTCACCGAACGACAACAGGGTGAGCTCAAAGCTGAAAGGAGCGCCAGCATGGGCCTGCGGCGAGCCGCCTGTCGGGTCCACGGAGCCGGCCTGAGCGGGCGTTACCGCGGCGGGTCACGCGTCTTGTTGCGGGCCCGTTTTCTTTCGGCAACAATAGAGGAGAGGAGTGACCATGCGTTACCTGATGTTGGTGTGTACTGATCCATTGGCGGAGCCTTACGATCCTGCCCAGGACAATATCGCATCCTGGGTTTCCGAAATGGACAGCAAGGGCATCCGTATCATTGGCGATCGGCTTTGCGGGGTCGACCGGGCCGTTACCGTTCGCAAGCGAAATAGCAAGGTGATTGTGACGGATGGACCTTTTGCGGAGACCAGAGAGCAGATCGCCGGATTCGACCTGCTTGAATGCGCCAGCCTCGAAGAAGCCCTGGAGGTCGCGGCAAAGCACCCCATGGCCCGTTTCGGCAGGATTGAAGTGAGGCCTTTCTGGCAACCTGAATAGGGCATCTTGACGGCGCTATAGGCTTGCTGAATCATGGCCGAATGATCCCAAGACTGCCCTGGTTCCGGCGGAAAGACAGTCCCGGCGATTCCCTGGCAGCCGGGGCACTATCGTTCCGGCCGCTTGTCCTGAAGTGGTTCACGTACGCCGCCCTGGCAGGGTGAGGAGGCCCTGGCGCTTCTGCGTCGATTGGACCCGAACGTCAGGGCCATCGTATCAAGCGGGTACTCTTCGGATCTGGCCCCTGGCACATACCTGGCCAAGGGCTTCCGCGCACTCCTGCGCAAGCCCTATATATTGTCAGACGTCGCGCGCGCTGCCGATGAAGCCAGCCTGCCGTCTGCGCCCGCCGCTCCGTAGGAGCAGACGTCCAGCTGCTGCCGCCACGCCGGGCAGCTACTCGACCTTCAGCACGTCCTTGACCAACTTCACAAGGCTCGCCTTGGGAACGGCCCCCGCCGCCATGCGGGGCTTTTCGTTCATCGGGATGAAGAGCAGGCTGGGGATGCTCTGGATGCCGAACGCCGATGCAACGTCCGTTTCCTCGTCCACGTTGACCTTGTAGACGTTCAACTTGCCCGCGAACTCCCGCGATATCTCTTCCAGCGCGGGGGAGATCATCTTGCAGGGTCCGCACCACTCCGCCCAGAAATCGACGATGGCGGGAACATCTCCCTCGAACTTCCATTCGCTGTTCTTTTCATAATCGAAGACTTTCTCCGCGAAAGTCGCTTTTGTCAGATGCTCGCTCATGTGTGTTCCTCCACTGTTCCCTTGTCTATATATAATAAAAACAATATAGATAAATTAATATATTCTAATATATCAGCAACGCACCCAATCGTCAAGCGGCGGCGAGGGCTGCTCTTCGCCCCTCTTCCCTCTTGATATTTCTACGTTGTAGATATATAATCTACATCGTAGAACATCAGGAGGATTGCAAATGCTCGAGATCGAGGGACTGCAGAAGTCCTACGGAAAGGTGAAAGCGCTGGAGGGAATCGACCTTCACGTGGCCCCCGGCGAGGTATGCGGCCTGATAGGTCCCAACGGCGCCGGAAAAACGACGCTCGTGTCCGTCGTAACGGGGCTTCGGGATGCGGACGCGGGCTCCGTCCGGGTGGCCGGCCTCGATGCGGCATCCAACCGCAAGGGCATCCGCGGCATCATCGGCTGCGCGCCGCAGGAGCTGGGCTTGTACCCCACAATCAGCGTGCGGGCAAACATGGAGTTCTTCGGCCGATGGAACGGCGTCCGCGGCCGCAGGCTTTCCACCAGGATCGAGGAAGTGGCGGATGCACTGGACCTCGCCAGCCTGCTGGATCGCCGCGCCGGCGATCTCTCCGGCGGTCAGAAGAGACGCCTTCATACAGGCCTGGCGATGCTGCACGCGCCCCGACTGCTGTTCCTGGACGAGCCGACAGTGGGAGCCGATGTCGTGGCAAGGATGAGGCTGCTGGAAGCCGTGAAGAGGATCTCAAGCCAGGGCTGCACGGTGGTGTATGCCACGCACTACCTGGCCGAGATCGAATCCCTCGGCGCCTCGGTTGCGGTGCTGGAGGCCGGGCGGATCAGGGAGAGGGGCCCGCTGGCGGAGGTGGTGGCCCGGCACGGGCAGTCGAGGGCGGAGTTGGAGTTCAGCGGCGATGCACCCCGACTGGCAGGCTGGCAGCAGAAGGGGTCCCGGCTCTCGATAGTGACCGCTGACCCGGCGTCTGCCACTGCTGCGGCCATCGCGAAGCTGAACGGGGAAGCGAGCCGGCTTCGCGGCGTCAGGATCGTTCCGGCAAGCCTTGAAAGCGCCTACCTTGCGATCACCGGTCATGGCCCCGACATAATGGAGGAAAACAATGCTCAGGCGTAGCCTTTCGCTGACACTGAACACGATCAAGCTCTACCTGTCTGACCCCGCGCCGCTCCTGGTGTTCATCTTCATGCCGCTGGGGCTCATGGCGTTCCTGGCCCCTGCCAGCAGGTCGATGCTCCAGGCGCAGGGCTACCTGCACGCCGGTGGCGCGGAGCAGGCGGTCCCGGGGATGACGGTGATGTTCTCCTTTTTCGTGATCGGCGTCATCGGCGTCCAGTTCTACCGCGAGCAGGGATGGGGCACGTGGGACCGGCTTCGCATCGCATCCGGCACCATGGAGATCCTTGTCGGCAAGATCGCCCCGGGGCTCCTGCTGCTGCTCGTGCAGCTTATCGTGGTGTTCGGCGCCGGCGGGCTCCTTTTCCACCTGCACGTGGCGGGGTCAGTGCCGGCCCTCGTCCTCATCGCCATCGGATTTGCCGTCTGCATCATGGCGATGACGATGATGCTGATCGCGTGGTGCAGGACGCTGGACCAGCTCAATGTCATTGCCAACGTGTGTGCCATCGTGCTCTCGGGCCTTGGCGGGTCATTCGCGCCGGTGAGCGCACTGCCGCAATGGGCGCAGGCCGCGGCCAAAGCTTCTCCCGCCTACTGGGCGATGCAGGGCATGCGCGGCATCATCCTGGATGGACAGGGAATGCGGACGGCGCTCTCCACCTGCCTCGCGCTGGCATCCTTCGCGGCGCTTTTCACGGTTCTCACGGCGGTGAGGTTCAACGTGCGGGAGGCGAAGGTGTCAGAGACGTGACGTTCTCGACATGCACGGCAGGAACTCATACCCTCCTGGTATGAAAGCAGCGGTCTCGGCCGGTCGCGCAAAGGCCCGCGGCAGGCCCGTCCTGGATTCTGATGTCGCTCTCACCCGGGAGAAAATCGTGAAGGCCGCCATGGAGATCGTGGACACGGAGGGCTTGTCTGCACTCTCCATGCGGCACCTGGGCGCCTCACTCGGCGTCGATCCCATGGCCATCTACTACCACCTGCCGAACAAGGCGGCGCTCTACGATGCAATTGTTGAAGCAGTGATGGCCGGCAGCGGTCTCGAAAACGGCGTTGCCCGTGCAGGCGCCGCTTCCGGTCCCGCGTCCGGCTCCGAGCTCTCCCCGATAGAGCAGCTGCGGCAAATGGCCGGCGCATATCGGGACGCGCTTATCGCCCACCCCAACGCGCTTCCCGTCATTGCAACGCGGCCGGTGCGCACGCCCGCCTCACTGCGCCCGGTCGAGCGGATGCTTGCCGTCATTTCGAGCCTTGGATTCAATCCACAGGAGTCAATTGCTTTCATCGATGTGTGCGCCCATTACATCATGGGATGGGCCCAGACCTACGCCGCGCACCTGCAAGGCGGTGAGCTGCACGATCATGGCCCCCTGCCGATTAACGAGCTTTCCGCGGATGAGTTTCCCAACCTGCTCCGCGTCCTGAAGGAAACGCCATCGGAGAACCCATTCGCCGTGGAGTTTGACATGGGGATGAGCGCCATCCTGAGCGGACTGTTGACGGCCGTGCAAAATCGAACGGCCTCCGGCCCGGCCGACAAAGAGCAGCGCGCCGCGTGGACGGCGGACGCTGATTGAAAGCCGCGACGGCGCCTGTCAGAGCACGCCGGCGTGGTCCTTGCGGTCCTTCACGAAGAAGAACCACATGGCAACCATGCCGATGCCGGCCTGCCCTTCTATGACGTCCTGGATGTCGCTGATGCTGATGACCTTCGTGCCCCGGTCATCCTTGACGACCTTGCCGTCGAATTCCGCGACTTTCTTGCCGTGCGGATCCCGAAGGTTCTTGCCCTCTATCTGGCCGAAAACCGCGGCGTTGTAGGACCGGATGGTGTCGCGGTCCATTTCCGCAAGCTTCTGGCCCGAGCTTTTTTTTACCAGCCGTTTTCCATCAAACGTGTAGTCCGCCATTCTTCACCTCCATTTCAAGTTCAGCACGCCTGCCTGCTTTGTCAATTGCTGTTTCTGGCGATGTCATATATAGATTCCTGGGGGCTTCAACCTTGTGACCATGGTCCTGATTGTGATCTGCTCGCTGCTCGGGCTTCTCGCGGTCTTCATCGTCCTCTGGCTGGCGACTGCCCGTCGGTATCAATCATCACGCACCGTCGTCAATTCCTACGACAACTGGACAGAGGATGGGATCCTCGAGTTTTACTGGGGCGAGCACATTCACCTGGGCCACTATGGCTCTCCCGCGCAACGAAAGAGCTTTCTCGAGGCAAAGGTGGACTTCGTGCGTGAGATGGTGAAATGGGGTCGTCTCGACGGGCTTCCGCCGGGCACCACGGTCCTTGACGTCGGGTGCGGCATTGGCGGCAGCAGTCGCATCCTGGCGCGGGACTACGGATTTGCGGTGACGGGAGTCACCATCAGCCCCAACCAGGTCAGGCGCGCCCGGGAGCTGACGTCACCCGGGCTCCCGGTAAGGTTTCAGATCGACGACGCGATGTCGCTGTCATTTCCCGATAAAAGCTTCGACGTGGTCTGGTCAGTCGAGGCAGGACCCCATATGCCGGACAAAGCCGTCTTTGCAGGAGAGCTGATGCGGGTGCTGAAGCCGGGAGGCGTCCTGGTGGTTGCTGACTGGAATCAGAGAGACGACCGCAAGATTCCGTTGAGCCTCTGGGAGAGGCTCGTCATGCGGCAGCTCCTGGACCAGTGGTCGCATCCCGCTTTCGCCAGCATCGAAGGATTCTCCGAGCTGCTGGAAGCAACGGGACTGGTCAGGGGGAGCGTGGTGACGGGGGACTGGACGCAGGAGACCCTCCCCTCGTGGATGGATTCGATCTGGCAGGGCGTCCGCCGGCCGGAAGGCCTGCTCAAATTCGGTCCGCGGGGCTTCGTCAAATCGATGCGGGAAGTCCCGACATTCATGCTGATGCGACTCGCATTCGCCAGGGGACTATGCCGGTTCGGAATGTTTCGTGCTGT
>PMDT01000024.1 GCA_003154555.1 Spirochaetaceae bacterium | reverse complement strand
TACGGCGACCTTCGGTAAATCGACGCGATCGATTTCCCCGCCGGCATCAACGTCATCGTGCATGCTGCCGCCCTCGTGTCCGACAGCGCCCCCCTCTGGGAAAGCCGGCGGCAGATCTACGAGGTGACCCGGGCGCTCGTGGAAAAGACCGAACGGCTCTACCCGCGGCTCGCACGGTTCATCTACATCTCCAGCGCCCTCACGATCGGCTACGGCGCGGATGCCATCACCGAGGAAAAGCCCGGCCGTTCCGCGGACTTCCTTCCCTACTGCCGCATGAAGAAGCTCGCGGAGGAGCTCCTGCGGGAGCGCCACCGGCAGGCGGGCTTTCCAATCGTGATCCTCCGCCCCGGGGACGTCTACGGTCCGCGGGACCGGACCTCCTGCCTGCGGATGCTCGACGCCGCCTCGAATGGCGCCCCGCTCATCGTCGGCCGGGGGGCATGCAGGTTCGGGCTCACCGCGCCGACGAACATCGCGCGGGCGGCGCTCGCCGCGGTCGATCGGCCGGCCGCGGTGGGCAGCGCGTACACCGTGGTGAATCGGTCTTCGCCGACCTACCGCGAGTTTTTCGGCGCGCTCCAGGCGGGAGTCGGCAAACCCCAGAAAATGTACGTTCCCGTCACGCCGGTGCTCGCGGCCGCGCTCATCCTTGAGCTCGCGCGACGCCTCATTCCCCGCCTCGATCCACCGATCAACTTTTACAGGATCCGCCGGATCACGACCCAGACCACGTACGACATGGGAAAGACGCTCCGGGAGCTCGGCTACAATTCCGATGACGACTACCGGACACAGTTCGCGCAGATCGTCGCCTGGTATCATGCGGAAAAGCGTCGAAGGGAAAAACCATGACCGCAGATTTCGGGTCGCTCTTCGCCATGCCCCTGGAGCCGCTTTCCGCGCGCATCCTCCTGCCGTACCTCATGGTGGCGCTCACGCTCGCGGCATCCCTTCTCCATCACCGCCGCCTGAAGTCGCTGCTCGGCGACCGCCGCGGCATGCGCGTCTACTTCTGGACGTTCTTCGCCCTGTTCCTCGTCGTGCCGTCCATCATCATCGCGGCCGTGGAGCCGCGGCCTCTCGCGGCATTCGCCTCATTCGGCGTGCAGCCGGGGAACTGGAGACTGGGGCTTCTCTTCGTCGGCATCGCGATTCCCGTTGTCACGTATCTCTGCTGGAACTACTCGAAGGATCCCGGCCTCAAGGTGCAATATCCATTTTCCAGGGATGCGTGCGCGAATGACCGGACCTTTGCGTTTTTCGAGCTGGGGTACGCGGGGCTCTACTTCAGCGCGTGGGAGTACCTCTACCGAGGGCTCCTTTTCTTCCCGCTGGCGCACGTTCTGGGCTTTCTCCCGGCAATGGCGATCACGACCGCGCTCTCCACGCTCCACCATATCGGTCACCCCGACTGGGAAATCATCGGCGCGATGGCCGGGGGCGTGCTCTTCAGCCTCGCGGCGTTTCTCACCGGGTCGGTTTTCTATTCCTTCGCGATACACGTCATGCTCGGTGTCGGGGATGACATCTTCATCTACCGGCGATTCTACCGCGGCAGAACGCCGGCGGCATCGCGACGCACGCGGCAGGGATAGGGCGGGCGCGAGCGCGGGCGGCTCAGTACAGGATCTGCGTCTTTGTCCCGCCCTTGCGCGGCACCCCGTCGTAACGGCCGGCGGCAAGCTCGCCCCTGATCTTCTTTTCCATTTCGTCGAATGTCGCTTCCATCGCGTACGCCATCGTCGTGTAGTCCTTGTAGGTCATGGCTTCTTTCCCATAGTGCTCGTAGCGCAGGGGCGGGCAGAAGGTCGCGAAGTACAGCGTGTCGTGAAAGACGGAGAAGGGATAGGTTTCTCCCCTGAACGTGAACCCCTTCATGATCCGTTTGCCATCCTCGATCCAGAGATGCACGGGATAGATGTCCGCCTTCGCCATGTGGGCGATCCTGATGGCGCCCGTGCGGGGACGCACCACCTCGCCGAAATCGACGCCGTAGCCCTTGAGCGACACGATGAGCGGCTTCTTTGCGGCCGCGATGTCGACGGCCTGCTGGATCACCGCGTCGCTGTTGTCCCCCTCCAGTTTCAGGAACCCGGAGTTCTTGAACAGCCAGTTCACGAGCGGGTGGGCAAAGGGTCCCTTGTCGACGATGACGTACCAGTTGTTCCGCCCGATATGCGCGAGCATGGGGAGGTCCCACGTCGTGGGATGACTGACGACGTAGACCCTGCCACGGTCGCTGGGGACGTCGAGGATCTCCTGGCCGGCGAGGATGACGCGGCAATGCCGTCGCGCCCAGATGTCCGCATAGAGTTTCAGAAGCCGGAAATATCCCGCATGGCTCATGTGTGCGACTCCTTTTGCACGCGCAGTGTGAAATCGATGCACGCGCGAATCGAATCCCGAAGGGGAACGAGGGGCTCATAGCCAAGCTCCTCCTTCGCCCGAATGCTCTGGAAACGGTGCACGAGGCACCCCGAAAGCACGAGACCCTCCTGGAGCGAGCCGCCGGGGGAGACGCTCTCGATCACCCGCGCGCACGCCACGGCGAGCCGGGCCGGAACCACGGTGAAGTCCTCCCGGCACCGACGGCCATAGCAGTCACGCACCACCCCGGCCACGAGTCTCATGAAATCACGGTGGCGCAGGTTGTCTTCCCGGCGGCCGGTGATGATGTAGACCCCGCCGCGGCGGCCCCGCTCGCCCGCGAGGTGGACGCCGCGGGCGACGTCGACCGAGGAAACGAAGGATGTCCCTCCCGGAAGCGTGAAGGCGAGCCTGCTGTCGTACACACGCTGCACGAGCCCCGCCAGCGCAAGACCGATATCACCGGCCCCGACGGCAGTGCCGGGGAGCACCCTCACGACATCGAGGCCTTTGTCGGACGCATAGCGCCCGGCGAGCTCGAAGGCTGCGATCTTCGAATCGAAGTAGGGAATCCGCACGCGCCGCAGGAAGCGATAGTCATCGCGCAGAGAGTCCTCCACGGCGTGCAGGGCATCCTCGGGGCCGGCAAACGAGATGGGGTTCATGCCCGGGGCATAGCGGTCGTTGGTCTCATCTGCGCAGGCGCCGTCACCCGCCGGCACGCCCATGACACAGATCGATGACACGCAGATCACCCGTGCGATGCGGTTTGCAATGGCGGCGTCAAGGATGTTCCGCGTGCCCAGGACATTCACATCCCACGTGCGCTGCCGCAAGCGCCGCGAATAATCCACGGCGCCGGCCACGTGGTAGAGGACGTCGATACCCCGCGTGAGGCGGATCGCCTCGTCACGGTCCGTGACGTCCAGCCGCTCGCAGGACAGGCCGAGATCCACGGTAAGCGGGTTGGCCGTATGACGCGAGCCGAAAGTCACGATCCTGTCTCCGTCGGGAAGGGCGGCCGCGATCCTCGCCGCCAGAGACGCACCCAGGAAGCCCGTCGCGCCCGTGATGCCGATTGTCATGGCTGCCCTCGACCGGCTCTCCTCACGGGTGTCCAACGGAAGACAGCCGCGACGGGCAATGGCCGTTCACGCAATGCTTTTCTTGTAGATGCGGCGCCTCTTGTGCTGGCGTCTAGGAACGATCTTCCATTCATTCTGGATCAGGGCGTTCGTTTCAAGCTCGGGATTGGACTCCGCGACCCGGATGCCCTTGGCGATGACCGTGCGGAAGAGGTCGATGACCATGAGAAGGTCGGCCCCCTTGCCCCGGCACTCTTTGCGGATGCCGGCGAGCATGAAGTCCAGCGTGTCGAATTTCCGCAGGGCGCGCAGGATGTGGAGGAACCCGAAGGGGAAGAGCCGGCCGCGGGCCTTCTGGAAAGCCCGGGAAAGGCTGGGCAGGGCGATGATGAAACCGATCATCTCCTCCGCCTCGTTGGCGACGATCTCGATGAAGCTCGGATTGGCGAACGGGATGTACTTGCGGATGTAGTATTCCTTCTGTTTCTGGGTGAGAGGGACGGTGCCGTAGAGCTCCTCGTAGGATTCGTCGAGCAAGTCGAAGAGCTTCTGGCCGTACTCCGCGCGCAGCTTCTTGATGTCGGTGTACTTCACCAGGTGCCAGCCGTTCCGCCTGGCCCCCCAATCGGCGAGTCTTGCCTTCTTCTCCGGCAGCACGGTGCCCTTCGGGGCGACCGCCTGGAACTCGACGGAATCCACTTCCTTGGCAAACCCGTAGCGCTCGATGAATACCGGGTAGTAGGGATAATTGTAAATCACGGCGATGGTGGCGAGCTCATTGAAGCCCTCCACCAGCAGCCCCTCCGGATCGAGGTCGGTGAAGCCGTGCGGCCCGGTCATCGTGACCAATCCCCTGCTTCTGCCCCAATCCGCCGCGGCATCGAGCAGGGCGCGCGCCACCTCGTAGTCGTCAATGGTGTCGAACCACGCGAAGCGCAGGTTCTTCGTGCCGTACTTCCTGTTCGCCGCATGGCTCAGGATGGCGGCGATCCGCCCGACGATCCTCCCCTGCCTCCGGGCAAGGAAGAGACGGGCCTCGGCGTCGTCGAATGCGGGATTGCGCCCGGGGGTGAGCGTATCAAGCTCGTCGCTCTGCAGCGGCGGCACCCAGAAGGCATTTCCCTTGTAGAGCGCGCGCGGAAACGCGATGAAGCGCTTCAGCTCCGCGCGCGAGCTGACGACCGATAGGGCGATGTTTACACGATCATCCATCTGCGTTTGTCAGAGTAGGACGGTGGGCCCGAATCGTCAAGGCGACGCAGCCGCGCGACGCCCGGCCTTCCCACGGGCAAGGCGGATGCGGGTGTCGATTCCCAGGAGAGTGGGCAAGGTCACCAGGGTGCCGCCGGTTGTCGCCAGGAGCGTGAACAGCACCAGGAGGCCGAAATAGAGCACCGGCCGGAAGGTTGCCGTGAGGAAGACGAGCAGCCCTGCGGCGATGGAGAGGCTCGAAAGCAGGACCGGCTGCCCCATGATCGCGAGTGTCCGCTGGAGAGCCTGCGAGGGATCGTCCGGCGAGCGGGCGAGCTCGCGCCGATACTGGATGACAAGGTAGATCGCGCTGTCGACGCCGACACCGATGGCGATGTTGGACACCATGATCGTCGTCAGGTCCAGGGGGATGCCGAAGATGGCCATGAAGGAGAAGTTCAGGAGGAGGCCCGCCGCGAGGGGGATCAGCGGATACAGCCCGAAGAGGAAGGACCGGAAGACGAACATCGTGAGGGCGAGGATGGAAACGACGCTGATCGCCATCGAGATGAAAAGCGAACGCCGCAGGGTGTCGGCGAAGGAGAGGACGCGGATCAGGTCCCCCCAGATGACGGGGGTGGCTCCCGTCGGCGTTTCATCGAGGATCCTGTGCATCGAGACGAGGAGGTTGCGGAAGCGCGCCTCGTCCATGTAATGCCCCGTGGCCGAGTTGTAGACGCGGAAACTGAGCGTGAGACGGGTAAAATCCTTGTTCGTCAGGTTGCCCAGGATCGCCCCGCTGGCCGACGAGCCGCCCGCCGCGGCGAGGAGCCGGGAGAACATGCTGACGACGGCCTTGTTCGTCGGCAGCGCGTCCTGGCCGGTGGCCGCGATGTTGATGGAGCGCAGCAGGTCGGGGAGCGACAGGGAGTAGGAGATATCGGGCAGGGCGCGCAACGCCCGTTCGGCGTTCTCCACGCGGGCGAGCGCCGCCGTGTCGAGGAAATAGCCCGTTGCCCCGGGAGGCGCATCGAAGGAGACCGAGATCGCGTCGTACCCGCCCGCTTTTGCATAGATGGCGTAGGTGTCCTGGATCACGCGGTCGCTCTGCGGATAGTAGCTGGCCGTGTCCGTGTTGAAGATCAGGAAACGCCAGGTCACGACAAACAGCACGATCACCGCACCGAGGGCGGCGAGCACGATGACCGGGTAGCGGAAAGAGAAGCGCGCGACCCCCTTCATCGTCGTTTCGAAACCCTTCTGCCGCGGGGCGCGCCGGGGCAGCGGCTTCAGGAATGTATGAATGGCCGGCAGAAAGAACAGGGCGAGAAACGCGCACGCGAGCGACCCGAAGCTCGCGGTGATCGCGAACTCCCGCGTCTGGCGGATGTCGGTGACGCAGAGGCTGAGGAAGCCGACCACCGTGGAGAGAAACGCCATGATGAGGGGCTTGGAGACATTGCGGCTGGCTCTCTCGATCCAGCCCGGCGCGGTTCCCTCTTCCCGCGGGATCCGCATCAGCTCGCTCGTGGCGTAGATGTTGTATTCGTTGCCGAAAATCATGATCAGCGGCGGGGCCACGACGGAGATGAGGGACAGTGAGAAGCCGAAGATGCCCATGAAACCCGCCATCCAGATCGTGCCGAAGACGACAGAGATGAGCGGAAAAACGACGCCGCGGAAACGACGGAATCCCGCCGCATAGCAGAGGACGATGATGAGAACCGTAAGGACGAGGAGGCGCGTGAGGTCACGGGAGAGATAGAACCCGGTCTGCATATTCACGGGGACCGTACCCGTCACATAGGGCACGAGACCGTGACTGCGCAGGCCTTCCACGGTGGGATCCACCACGCGCATCACATCCTGCGGGGCCACGCCATGGGCCACCGGGAAATAGGCGATGAGCATCGTCGCGTCGCGTGATATGACGAGATTCGCGGCATAGCGGGTGGAGAGCAGGCGCGAATGGAAATCAGGCAGCGCGTCGGCGGTCGGTGCCGTTCCTCCGGCGCTCATGTCGCGCATGACCAGCCGCCCTCCCTCGCGGGCGAACGCGACAAGGTTGAACGGCGTGATCGCCGATTGCACGCCCGGTACGGCGGTGATCGCGTTTATTGCGTCGGAGAACGCAGACAACCGCGCAGGGGCGAATATGTCGCCCCCGGATGCGTCGGCGGTCACCGCGAGCACCACGGAGTCGGTGGAACCCGCGGCACCCCCATACTCTCTCAGGACCTTGTTGACTTCGGCGTTCTGTGGCAGGAGTGACACGAAATCGGGGTAGATCCTCACCTTCAGCGCGAACCATCCCAGCACCACTGTCGCGGCAAATGTGACGAGTATAACGTATGCCGCCCGCTTCACCGAAAAACGGATCAGGCGGTCGAGAACTGAGGGAGGCATCACTTATGATGAAAGACCGGATATGAGCCGCGAGTCAAGAATCATCGCGTTGCATCGACAGCCTATGTATTGGCGACGGCCTCCATCCGCGATGCGCGGATCTTTCCGCTGCCATGCGCCGGCGTTATCTTTTGCGCATGAAAGCCGGCAGGTAGCAAGGTGCCGCGCGACGTCGCGGCCGCCGTTCGGGAGAGCATCGAAGGGACGGACGCCACCCGGCTCCAGAATATTCTCATGCGTATGCCGGACAAGGTGTGCGCGGTGGGACTGTCGGTGCTCTCCGTCGAACGCAGGCGCGCCCTCTACCCGCTGATCGCCGCGGCAAAGGCGGCGCGCATCGAGGAGGAGATCCGCCTCGAGACGCGCAGGCGGACGAGCGCGCTCGTGAAAGCGCGCATCATGCGCTCGTTTCTCTCCTACTTCGGCCGCGCCGCCCGGACGCCGGGCACGATCTGGATCCGCCCGAAACGCCGCGACTAGGCGCCCGCAGGGCGCAGGCAGTGCCCCGGCC
>PMDT01000339.1 GCA_003154555.1 Spirochaetaceae bacterium | reverse complement strand
CCCAACGCCACGGCCGTGTTCGACATCGATGCGATTGGCCTGTGCAACATGGTCAATCAGCTCAATCACGGGTTCGACCTCGGCCATAACCCCGTTGGCGGCCCGATCGGGCTCTGCTACGGCGTGGCCCTCAATCCCAGCGCCGTGAATCCCGATCGGGAGCTGGATCGCTTTCGGTGGAAGCTGGATGCGGGCGCGGAGTTCGCCATCACGCAGCCCATCTTCGATGCGGCGCCGCTTTTCCGTTTTCTCGACAAGGCGAGCGGGCTTCGCCGCATCCCCGTCATATCGGGGATCTGGCCCCTGGTCAGCCTGCGGATGGCGGAGTTCATGAAAAACGAGGTTCCAGGCGTCGAGGTGCCGGATTCCATTATCGCGCGCATGAGCCGCTGCGACAGCAAGGAGTCGGCGCTGGAGGAAGGCGCGTCCATTGCCCGGGAGCTGTTCGAAGCGCTCCGTGGAACCGTGGCCGGCGTCCAGCTTTCCACGCCGTTGGGAAAGACCCAGTACGCCCTCGCTGTCCTGGGCCTCTGACGGACAGGCCATCCACACTATTGGAGCCCGCCGCCCTGAAAGGGCAGCACCGCGCGGAGCGAAAGGCAAACCGGCCGGCCACTGCAGGGTCAATCCGCGGAGGCGCGGCGGATTCGTTTGACCTGTTCCTCGAAACGGTCGATTTCACGCGCCCCCTCGAGGACAGTAAGCTCCAGCTCCATCGCGCGGGATTCGCCCGGCGCGAGCATCGGGAGCCGGCCCGCGGCACGCAGCTCGGCGCGATTGGCGATCTTCGTGTTCGCAGGCTCCAGGCCGACGACATAGTCGCCCGGCGCGAGCATTTTCCATTCACTGAGATAGGGGAGCGTGTCGGTGCGCCACGCGAGCGCCAGGCCCAATCCGCCGGCAAGGTCCCGGTTGACAAGACCTGCTCGCGCAAAGCCGCCTTCATCCGCATGGAACGTGTGCAGGAAGTTCATCTCGCGGTAATCCGGATCCGGCGCCTGCACCGTGCCCGCCTCGCGGAGACCGCCCGCCGAGTGCTCGTCGTAGGGCTCCACTCCGGTGGAAGAGACATGGATGGTGCTTTCCGCGCAGAGCAGCGGGAATCCAGGATTTACATGGTAGAGGATCGTGAATGGCGAGGGCTTCGCACCGAAGTTTTCCACCCGATCGAGAATCCGGATGCTTTTCGATCCGAGGTGCGTGGTGATGCTCCGCGTGAGCCGGAGCCTGTCGCCGAAAAGTACGGCCTCCTCCACGCAGCCGGTGATCGACAGCACGTACTCGTCGCTTTCCCACCGGGACGCGTCGGAGACGCGCGCTGCCGGCAGGGCGGAGTACCGTCCGTGCAGTCCGAGATCGGAAGTGCCGTCCCGGCCAGGGCTGCCGAAATACGTGAGGCCGCACGTGGTGAGGAGGCCGGCAAAAAAAACACGCAGCCACTCCAGGCCCGCCGGGTCATGGTAGGAAGGATGCGCGATGCCGCCCGGCGCGTGGTAAACGAGGTTCAGCCCTTTGAAGCTGCAGTCGGCAATGTCCAGGCCCCTGTCGGCGACGACCGTGAAGCTGAGCCCGGATCCCGTTTCCACCTGGAAGCACCGCACTCCGCGCGCCCTGCCCTCCACGAGCTCGATGGGCCGCACGCCACCGATCTGCCGCAGGTTCCCCACGTGGCGTTCGATATCTTTCCGGCTGAGCTCTTTGCCGCCTACGCGCATGCTGTCACCTTCCTTTGCGGCGCACCTGGCGCGGCGCGACGCGTACCTCGTGCTCGGATTGACGCGGGTCATGGCGGTACAAGAGGATCTGCGTTTCGGGCTCGAGCTCCCAGGTTCCGTCACTCACTGTCACCCGGCAGCCGCGACCATAGACTTGCCGCGGCAGAAAGATCTCCGTCGCCACGTCCACCGACGGATCGTGGCGAAAGCGGAACCTGAACCGTCCCCGCCGCATGTCGTACTCCACGGAGAGTGGCAGGCCCGCTGTTGCAACGGGATACGGCCTTTGAAAGGCCCGGGCGGCGCGGGCGCCGGAGTCGGCGTCCGAAGAATCGGATCGCACGTCCCTGCAATAGATGGAGAAATCCTCACCGTTCCACTGGTCGCCCCGCTCGTGCGTATTGTCCGCCGTGTAGTTCCAGAGGGTGCAGCTCAGGAGGCTGTCCTCCACCGCGCGATAGCTGCGGTCCAGGGCGCGCTCCTGCTGCCGCGTGTTGCCCGCTTTCCAATCGCGCCCGTGCAGGTCGAATGGGATTCCGAACTCGCCGAGAAGCACCGGCGCTCCGCCCAGACGCTCGCGCGCCCCCTGCTGGAGCCAGGCGAGCTGACGCGCGAATGCGCGGCGGATGGCGCGCCTGCCGAGGGCGACCTTGTGGGAGGTGAACTCCAACGCGACGAAGGACAGGTATCGCCTCTTGGCCAGCACCAGCTCGTCATACCAGTGCGGGGCAAAAACAAAATCTGCGGCATCTCCCGCGGCCCAGTCCGGCGGCCACGCGAATGCCTCTGTTTCGATGAATATGCGCGCCCCCGGATGGACTGCGGAAATGGCGCGATGGAAACTCCCGGCAAAAGGCTTGTAGAAATCGCGGGCAAATTCAACGGCGCGACCATTCGCCTCCGCGAAATAGTGAGGCTTCAGGAGACGCGGCTGTCCCGCATCATCCACGTCCCAGACACCGCTCCGGCGCCAGATGCACTCCCTGCCGTCGCGCCAGGCACGCCGTCTCCCCTCGTTCACGGTCACCGCGCCCTCGCGCGCGATGCGGGTAGCCCGCATCCGCCACACGCTGACGACCTGCGGTATCCCGTCACCGAGTGCCATGCCTTGCAGACCCGTGGGGCATGCACCGAGCGTGACAAGGCCTCCCGTCGTCCGCAGGTCCTTCCACCCGATGTAGCCGGGCAGTGGCTCGTTCATCGTTCCATACCCGACCACATTCGGCAGATCGCGGAGCCGCCGCGCGACATGGCTGATGGCATCGATATAGTGACGCTGCAGGTAGTCCTGGGAAGGCTCACCGTCGATAAGGACCGTCGGGGCGAAAAGGTTGCCGCCGAAAAAAAGGGTGAACATCGTGGCCGTGGCGAGCTTGCCGGAATTGGCCGGCCAGGTGACACGCGGAAAGGGGTCACCGTGCCCCTGGTGCGTGAAGGCGGCCCCTGTCTCGTCGAGCGCCCCGGGGTCAAAGCCAACCGCTTCCAGCGTCCAGCCCGGCGCGCCGTCGCCACCTGTCCACCTGCTCCATACGTCCTGGTGTGAATCGATGAAGAGCGAGATGCCATGCGCGCCGGCCTTTTCGACGACGGCATGGACGTACGCGATGTAGTCATCGTCGTAGATCCCCGGCCCCGCATGCTCCACCGCCTCCCAGGTGATGAGGAAGCGCAGGAATGTCATGCCCCAGGAGCGCAGACGCCCGAAATGCTCGTCCGCCATTTCGAGCGGGAAAGGCCTGGCGATGAAGGAGACGGAATGGTGATCCAGGAATCCGTCGCGCAGATGCGTCGCCCCATCAGGCACGCGCGGAACCTTGCTCGATCCTCCGAGGTTCACGCCTCGCAGCATCAAGGTACGGCCCTGCTCGTCGATGAAGGAGGAGCCTTTGACGCGTATCATGTGGTGGCCGCCCCGACTATAGGGAGACGCGGCAGGATGTGCAACCCCGGCCACGGTAATCCGTGGCATTCTGGCGGCCGCGGTAATCCGTGGCCGCCTTTCGACTTGACAAAAGCGGAATGCTGCCCCAAAACTGGTTTCGCGGAAGATCAGGTCATTGCCGGGCGCGTCGCCACTGCGGCGAGCAGCAGCAGAAGCTGTGGGACTTCCGACTTGCGGCGCGAGGTGCGCCCGCGAAGAAAGGAGTCCCGAATGAACCGTGCGGCCCGCACGGCGCGGCTTTCCATACTCTCCAACACCCTTCTCATCGCGCTCAAGCTCCTGGTCGGGATCCTGAGCGGCGCCGTCAGCATCATCTCGGAAGCAATTCACTCGCTCGTGGACCTTGCCGCGGCGATCATGGCTTTCTTCTCCATCCGCATCGCGCAGCGCCCCGCCGACCAGGAGCATCCCTACGGTCATGAGAAAGTGGAGAATGTCTCCGGCGTCATCGAGTCGATTCTCATATTCGTCGCGGCGGCGCTCATTATCGTGGAGGCCGTGAGAAAGCTGCTTCATCACGAGCCCGTGGAGCACCTGGAGCTCGGTGTCGCCGTCATGCTCGTCTCGGGTATCGTCAACATTGTCGTTTCGCGCATCCTCTACCGGGTGGCGCGGCAGGAACAGAGCGTCGCACTGGAAGCCGACGCGCTGCACCTGAAGACCGATGTCTATTCCTCCGTCGGCGTGGCCGGCGGTCTGCTCGTTATTCTCGTGCTCGCGCGCGTCTTCGGGCTGTCATGGGCGTATTACCTCGACCCGGCCGTGGCCAGCGCCATCGCCCTCATGATCCTCGTCGAAGCGTGGAAAATGCTCCGGAAAGCCTTCGCCCCGCTCCTTGACGCGAGCATTTCAGCGGAAGAGCTTGGGGCGATCGAGCGCAGCGTCTCGCGGCATCCTCATACCGGCATTCACTCTGTGCGTACCCGGCGCGCGGGGGGAAAGAAGCACATCGATTTTCATCTCACGGTGCCCGCGGGCATGAGCGTGAAGGATTCACACGCGTTGTGCGACATCATCGAAAAGGAGCTGGAAACAAAACTGTCCAATACCAGCATCCTCATTCACATAGAGCCCCAATCAGAATCGCCCCGGAAGCCTGGCGTCGCCGGTTCGGGCAGGGTGAAAGCGCCGGGCACAAAATAGCCGGTCTCAGCCGGCAGCGCCGCCGTCCTGCTCCGCGCCCTCGTCCGCGGATTGTCCGCCGTCGTCATCCATGCGCTCATTGTCCTTGCGCTTCGATTCCTCGAGGTCGAGGAAAGACTCTTCCGGCCTGAGGCGCGTTTCGGTATGCATCCTCGCGGTGAGACCCGGATGCGCGTGGCCGAGCACGGCGGCCACTGCCGTGATGTCGCGGCCCCTTTTTATCTGGATGGCGGCCCAGCTGTGGCGAAGCTGCTGTGCCGTCACCTCGCGTCCGAGTATCTTGAGCGCTTCGAGCTTGATCCTGTTCGTCACGGATATCCGGTTATACTGTCTGCCCTGGTGCTCGAAAAGGTATGTCCCGCCGTGGAAATACTTCTTGATCCGGTCCAGGAATGCTTTCTTCACGTAGATGGTTCTTTCCCGCGCGCCTTTCCCCGTGACCCGGACCTGTACGAGCTCGCCCTTCGCGTCCGTGAGATCGGAAAGCTTCAGACCGAGCATCTCCGACACGCGGACGCCGGTGCTCACGAGGAAAGTGACCATCAAGCGTATCGTTGCATCCCGGGTATTGCCAACCAGCTTGCGCGCCTCTTCGATGTCCAGCACCTTGTCCGAGCTCACCGACATGATCTCGATCTTCTTGAGCCGGACCACCTTCAGGATGTCTTCCAGGTGATGTTTCCTGCGCAGGCTCCCGGCATGTGCGCTCTGCTTGAANNGGGCGTATTTTTTGAACCCGTCGACGAGGTGGAGCTTCCTTTCTCTTACAAACCTGATGAACTGCTTCACGTCCAGCCGGTAGACGTCACGAATGCCCTCCAGTTCGGCCAGAAGCGCTTCCCGCTCGGTCTCCGACACGTCGTCTTCCTGCATGTGAGGTCACTCCTTTTCGCCGACTTGTGAGAGCTGATACTTTAGTAAGGTAACAGATAAAAACACCAGAGTCAACGCGATGGCAGGTGGCCGCGCAAAAAAAACAGGGGGCCGACCTGCCCCCTGTTGTGAATGCATTTGTGCCGCTTAGTAGCGGTCGCGACCTCCGCCGCCGCTCCGTGCGGGGCGATCCTCGCGAGGCTTGGAAATATTCACCGTGAGGCTCCGCCCTTCATGCTGGGTGCCGTTGAGCGACGCAATGGCCTTTTCGGCCTCTTCCTGCGTGCTCATCTCGACGAATCCGAATCCGCGCGAGCGATCCGTCTCACGATCCATCACGACCTTGGCGGATTCAACCGTCCCATGGCTTGCGAACAGCGCCTGGAGCTGCGCGTCGGTCACCGTATACGAAAGTCCGCCCACGTAAAGTTTCTTGTTCATGTTCTCCTCCTCAGGAGTGTTGGTCCATCATCGCCCCTTTGCTCCATACCGCCCAAGGAGCAGAACGTCGCTGGATCTACTTTGAGATGCCGCACTGTCTGGTCGGGTGTTCCTTCAGGGTAGGATTGGAAAGGCCCTAATGTTCAGGCTTCTTTTGTTTCACTTGGAATCCACGAAGCCATCTTGTGGTATTCCATGACAACGTACAGGATCGTTGCCTGTTTGTCAAGGGGATACGGACGGCCTTTCGGGAGCGTCGACGCCGGACATGGCGCGCGCAGGCCACGCCATTTGACTCGAAATCGGGATTTGTCTTGCATTCACCGGGCCTGAGCCGTACTTTTTATTCATGCATATCAAAAGTTTATCTCTTGTCTCCATGCTCGATTTCCCGATACACAGTCAGCGGCTCTCACCCATGAGCGCCGGAAAAATCCTCACGACGCGGCAGCCCAGGTCGGGTCGCCGCATGCCGGGCTCCGCATTCATCCTCATCATCTGTCCTGGGACACGCCGCATACTGTACGTCGGCGAATCCCTGCACCGGGCCCTGGGCCATGCCGCAAGGGAATTCCTCGGAGAGAAATGGGAGAGGCTCACGCGCATCGTTGTTGATGAGTTCAGGGAGGGATTCATTCGGGCGATGAAGGGGTACCTCGCGGGGGCCGCGACGATGCCGTACCTGATGCAGGTTCGGAACGCGACAGGCGGGATCGTCGCCTGCGAGATCGGCGCGGGGGAGCGCCCGCACGGACAGGACGATGAACGCATCATCACCTGGCGATGCATCCCCGAAAGCGTCCCGGCGCAATTCCGCTCCGCGCCGGGCGATGGCGACGCGACGCGACTGCGCCTGGCGCGGCATTGGCGTCCCGCGGCCCGCGGCGCCATTGCGCGCGTGATGCACGACACCGTTGCGCAGGACCTCTTTCTCTGCAAGGGCAAGCTTCTTTCGTTGAAGCGGGCCACGGGAGCCGGCGAACAGGGACGACTCCTGTCAGAGGCGCTCGGGCACCTGGACGATTCCACGACGGGCTTTCGCGAGGTGTTGTCCGCCTTTTCCACGGCAGAGACGGCCGGCCTCGACTTCAGGGGTGCGCTGATCGGCGTCATGAAATGGGCGCGCAAAAAATACGCGCTGGACGTCAAGCTGCGGGTGACGGGAGCTCTCCCGGAGCTCGATCCCGCCTCCCGCGAGCTGCTCCTGTCAGGAGCCCGCGAGCTCCTGACAAACGTGTTCAAACATTCGGGACAAAAGGCGGCGCGCGTCATCGTGGGGATGCGGAACGGCGGCATCCGCCTCGTCGTGGTGGATTGCGGGTCGGGAATCGCTCCGACTGACAGGCTGCCGGCGCGGGGAAGCGGCTTCGGTTTGCGCGGGATCCGGGAACGGGCCGGCAATCTCGGCGGCACCCTGGTGGTGGATTCCATCGCGGGCGCGCACACCCGGGTTTCCCTCCTCATGCCGCGCCGGGGCCTCTCGTGAAGGTCCGCGTCCTCCTCGCCGATGACCACGTGCTCGTGCGCCAGGGCATCGGGGTCCTGCTCGAGCAGGATCCCGACGTGGAAATCGCCGGGGTTGCGGCAACCGGCCGCGACGCCATCGCCCTGGCCTCGAGCCTGAAGCCGGACCTCGTGCTGATGGACGTCGTGATGACGGATATGAACGGGGCAGAAGCCACGAGACAGATCGTCAGCGAAAACCCCGGGATGAAGGTCCTCGTCCTCAGCATGTACGATGACCAGGTCCACATCACCACCATGCTGGAAGCGGGCGCTTCGGGCTACGTCCTGAAGACCAGTGCCTACGATGAGCTCGCCCGGGCGATGCGCGCCGTTCTGAGGGGAGAGTTGTACCTCTGCGGCGACATCACCGCTGTCATCGTCAAGAGCTATGTTGCAAAGATGCGAGCGGGCTCTCCCCAGTCCCCTGCCGCCCTGCCCCTTTCCACGCGCGAGCGGGAGGTCCTGACGCTCCTCTCCGAGGGGAAGTCCAGCAAAGGCATTGCGCGCCTCCTGGGCGTCAGCCCCAAGACTGTCGACAGCCACCGCATGCACATCATGAAGAAGCTCTCAATCTCGAGCATCGCGGGCCTTACCCGGTACGCGATGCGGGAAGGTCTCACGACGGCGGAACTCTGACGACCCCGCACCGGCCGGCGCCGCCCGCGTCTCATGTCCGGCGGAGCTCCCAGAGCTTCTCGAGACTTTCTTCCAGCCGGGTACCCAGCGCATCGCCGCGCGGCGTGGTGACATCGTCGTCATTGTCGAAGACGACACACGGCATGCGATGTCCGCGGATGGAAAGATGCCCGGGGTCGGATCGTGGCAGGTCATTCCAGTCATCGAACTTGTAAAGCTTTTCAAGCTTGTCGTCCGGCAGTCCGTGCTCGAGGATGCTGTCGGGCCGGCTCGCGTTGAAACGGCGGCGGTTCTTCCGCAGCGACTCCTCGAACGACACCGACACGTAGAGCGCACCCGCGCGCTGGAGCACGGGCTCGGAGAGTGCCTCCAGCGCCGCGGCGTAGCCTCCGTGCTCCGTCCCGCGGGAGAACTCGATGATGACCGTGGTCGTGTCCCGAAGGCCGGGCTCGCGGGCGCACAGCTTGTCGTACGCGAGGCAGAGCCGCTTGATGAGCACGTCCCACAGGTGGCGCGCGGAGAAGTAGCCGCCCGCGGTCGTGTGCAGGCGGGGCTCGCCCATGGCCTCAAGCAGGCGGTCCTCCTCGAACCATGCCCAGAGCAGGGGAAAGTCATCCAGGGTGAGGAGACGGCCGATCCTGAAGCGCGCCCGGCGCACCGCGGGGTCGCAGCGCTGGAGGTAGTCGAGTGTCTCGCTCTTGCCGGAGGCAGGTCTTCCCAGGAGGAGTATCAGCTCGTGCGTGTCCGCCATGGATGGATTCTATCCGCACGGCGGCCGGCCGGCAAGCTTTCGGGAATCGGAATTGCTTGACGCGCGCCGGCAGCTCCCGTACTCTAGCGAAAACGTTCACCCACCAAAGGAGGTTTGCATGTCCAGGAAAATCACGCTCCTCGTCGCCGCCCTGCTGGTGCTCTCCGCCATGGCCGCCATGGCAGCCGACCCGCTGGGAAGCGAAAAGAACCCCATCATCTGGGCCTACGTGCCATCAGGAGACACGTCGAAGGTCTCTGCAGGCGCCCAGAGCGTCGCCGATCTTCTCCACGCGAAGACCGGTCTCTTCTTCAAGACATTCGTCGCCACGGACTACGTCGGCGTCATCGAGGCGCTGAAGGCCAATCCGCCCAAGGCGCAGATGACGTCGCTTGCAACGGCGGCCTACATCCTCGCCGCTGACCAGAAAGTGGCGCAGGCGGCGCTCGTGTCCCTGAGGAACGGCAGCGCATTCTACCAGGGCGAGATCATCGCGCAGGCCGGCCTGGGCATCAAGACACTGGCAGACCTCAAGGGTCACACATTCGCGCGCGTCGATCCCCTGTCCGCGAGCGGCTGGATCATTCCCAGCCTCATGCTGAAGGCAGCCGGGCTCGATCCTGAGAAGGATATGAAAGTGATCGACGCGGGAAGCCATCCGGCGGTCGCCACGGCCGTCTACAACGGACAGGCCGACGCCGGCGCGTGCTTTGTCGATGCGCGGGCGAACATCCAGGCGGACCATCCCGACGTCATGGACAAGGTGGTCGTCGTGAAGATATCGGGGAACATCCCCAACGACGGCGTGCAGTTCCATCCGTCCGTCACCGCGGCAATGCGGGACACGATCGTCAACGCGCTGCTCGACATTATCAAGACAGACGCGGGCAAGGCGGCGATCAACACCGCCTACCAGTGGACCGCGCTGGAAAAGCACGACGATACCTTCTACGACGGCTTCCGCCAGGTGCTCCAGGCAGCCGGCGTGACCGCGGACGTCCTGATGCCTAAGAAGAAATAGCACACCCGACAAGATTGCTGATTCCACAGGGGGCCGCACGGCCCCCTGTTTTCAGGAAGGAGCGGCCCGTCCATGCTCGAGGTTCAGCACCTTTCCAAGACATACGACGACGGCACCGTTGCCCTGCGCGACGTGAGCTTCACGGTGCGCCCGGAGGAGTTCCTCGTCATCATCGGCCTGAGCGGGTCCGGCAAATCCACGCTGCTGCGCNNATGGTCTTCCAGCAGTTCAACCTCGTCAAGAGATCGTCGGTGCTGACGAACGTGCTCGCCGGCAGGCTGGGATACGTCAGCCCGGCCGCCAGCCTCGTCCATCGATTTCCCGCCGCGGACCGCGCGTTAGCGTGGAAGGCGCTGGACCGGGTCGGCCTGCGGGAGCAGGCCCGCAAGCAGGCGCGCGAGCTCTCCGGCGGGCAGCAGCAGCGGGTCGGCATCGCGCGCGCCCTCGTGCAGCAGCCCCGCATGATCCTCGCCGACGAGCCTGTCGCCAGCCTCGATCCCGTGCTCGCCCATTCCATCCTCGGCTACCTCGAGCGGCTCAACAAGGAAGACCACATCACGGTGCTCTGCAGCCTCCACTACCTCGACCTCGTGCAGAAGTATGCCACCCAGGTGATCGGCCTGCGCGCCGGGCGCCTTGTCTGGCAGGGCACGGGGGAGGACGTGCGGCGCATGACGGATGCCGAGTTCAAGGACGTCTACGGCGAGGATGCGGTGCGCACGAGCGCCGGGCTTTCGGTGGAGGAGTGAGAGCATGAAAAGGAAAGGCTCCCGCAAGGAGGCGCTCCCCTCCCTGGTCCCACCCTGGGCTGCCGGCCTGTGCTCACTCGTGATCCCCGGTCTCGGCCAGGCGCTTGCGCGCGCCGTGTGGCGCGGCGTCCTCATCCTCTGCTCCGCGGCCGCCATATTCGGCATGCTCGTCTGGCGGGTGGACCTGCTCGGCCACCTGCAGAACACGCCGGCGGCAAAGCTCGGCAAGGCATTCGATCTCCAGCCGGGCTTTACGGGCATCCTCATCGGTTTCATGGCCCTCATCTGGATCTGGAATGCGTGGGACGCGCGCCTCCAGGCAAAGGACCGCCGCGGCGGATTTGTCATGTTCGCGCTGATCCTCCTTGCATTCTTCGTCCTGGGCTGGCAGATCAGCGAGATCTCGCCCGCGAAGCTCGTGAAGGATTTCCCCCAGGCGATGAAGCCGCTGGGCGAGGTGATCTGGCCCTGGAAAGCCGCTGTCGTCCGCGATCCGATTCTCTCGGTCGCCGCCGCCTCCATCGCGGTGCCCACGGCGGCAAACGGGGGACCTGCGCCCGATCCCATCGTGGAGGGAAAGCCGCACCTCGTATCCTCCCCCCGCACGGGAGAGCTCTCCGCGCTGGATGACAACAACATGCCGATCGTCGGGACGACGCTGCACCTGACGGCAACCGGGTTCAAGACCGGCATCCCCGTGGAGATGTGGTGGATCGATCCGCTGGGCAACAATTTCCAGATCCGCAAGAGCGGCTCCTACCTCACCGTCATGCCCGATGAGACGGGTGGTTTCACGGTGGACATCGTCATGCCGTACTCTCTCGGTCCTTCGGCAAAGGGCAAGGAACAGCCGCACCGCGTCGAGGCCCGCCAGACGGTGGGATATGCCCCCATGAGGGCGAGCGAGCCCCTCATCCTCGTCATCCAGCGCATGGTGGAAACCATATTCATGGGAATGATGGCGACCCTCTTCGGGATCATCCTCTCCATCCCCGTGAGCTTCCTGGCGGCGCGCAACATCATGTCCGGCTCGCCGCTCCTCGTGGGCATTTACTACCTCACGCGAACGATCTTGAACATCATCCGGGCAATCGAGCCCCTCATCTGGGCGCTCATTGCGGTGGTGTGGGTTGGACTGGGGCCCTTTGCGGGCATTGTCGCCCTCACGGTGCATTCCGTGGCCGCGCTGGGCAAGCTGTATTCGGAGGCGATCGAAGGCATCGACCCGGGCCCCATCGAGGCCATACAGGCCACGGGCGCCACCCGGCTGCAGACAATCATGTACGCCGTGGTGCCGCAGATGATCTCCCCGTTCGTGTCATTCTCCATCTACCGATGGGACGTGAACGTCCGCATGTCCACGGTCATCGGGCTGGTGGGCGGCGGCGGCGTGGGATTCATCCTCGTGCAATACATCCGGCTGCTGGATTACCGGTCCGCCGGCATCGCGGTCTGGTTCATCGCGGTCACGGTGGCCATCCTGGACTACGTGAGCGCGGAGATCAGGGCGAGATTCACGTAACCGGCACGGCGCTTGCGCCCGCCGCGCGCGGCTCAGTCCGTGAGGGCCTCCAGTCCTGCAGGCACGAAATGCGGCTCGTGGTAGTGGTTGCGCGTGCTCCCCTTGCCCAGGAACTCGAGCTGCGTGATCGCGCGTAAAGAGCAGAAGTTCATGCACCGCAGGCATTGCTCGCAGGTCCTCGACCAGCGAGGCCGGCCGTCCACCATGCTGATGCTCTGCGTCGGGCAGATGCGCGCGCATTTCCCGCAGCCATTACATGCGTCGTTCGTCCGGAAGAGAAACCACAAGCGCCGCACTCCCAGCCGATGGAATGCCCCGTGGAGCATGGCGGAGCGCACGCGGCCGTATTTCTCCACGTTCAACGGCCGTAAAACGCGCGTGCCGGCCAGCAGCGCCGCGACGGCCCGGTTGATCTTCGCCTCCGCTGTCGCAAGTATTTCTGCGGCCTCGTCTGCCGTCGGAACATACGACATCGGCAGCCAGTTGTTCGGCATCTCCACGGCATCGGCAAGTACGACGTCGAAGCCCTTCGCCGTAAGCGCCGCTTTCGCCTCCTGCACGGTCCAGCCGACATCCTGCTCGTCACCCGCGGTAGCCAGGACAAATGCGCGGACCGGGGATGAGACGGCAGGGAGGCTCTGCAGAAACTCGCGCACAATACGCGGGGCTCCCAGTGAATACACGGGACAGCAGAGACCGACGAAGTCGAACCCATTGAGATCCGGGACGGAACCGCGCCTGATTTCGGAAAGCGCCGTTTCATAGCCCGCGGCTTCGAGTGCCTGCCGGCAGAGCTCCGCGGCGCGCAGGGAATTGCCGGTTCCGGTGAAATAGCTGATCTGGGCCTTCATTGATGATCTCCTGCGGGGGTGTTCATCGGCATCATGCGGCGACAGATCCCGTGCGTCAAGC
>PMDT01000090.1 GCA_003154555.1 Spirochaetaceae bacterium | reverse complement strand
TCTGCGTGACGCTGGACTACCAGACGAAGGAAGATCAGACGGTCACCATCCGCTACCGGGACTCCATGGAGCAGGTGCGCGTGAAGATGGCCGATATCGCGGCGACACTGAAAAAGGCGATCAAGGACTACCGGAGGGTCGGGGAATGACCCGGGAAATGCGCGAGGTACCGCGCAGGTCTGTGTTCGACACCCTCGCGGAGCGGGGCTTTGTAAGCCAGTGCTCCAACGAGGAGGGCCTGCGGAAGCTGCTGGACACGGAAAAAGTGACATTCTACATCGGCTTCGATCCAACCGCGGAGAGCCTCCACATCGGTCATCTGCAACAGCTCATGTTCATGGCGCATCTCCAGAAAGCTGGCCACCGTCCCATCGCCCTGGTGGGCGGCGGGACCACGCGCATCGGTGACCCCACGGGTCGCACGGAAGGGCGCAAGATCATGCCGGTGGAAACGATCGCCGCCAACGCGGCGCTTTTCCGCTTGCAGATATCCCGGTTCCTCGATTTTGCAGATGACCGCGCGCTCATGCTCGACAACGCGGAGTGGCTCGCGCCGTTGAACTACATCGAGTTCCTGCGCGATATCGGCCGGCATTTCTCCGTGAACCGCATGCTCACCTTCGAAACCTACAAGATGCGCATGGAGACCGGGCTCTCCTTTATCGAGTTCAACTACCAGATACTCCAGTCTTTTGATTTCCTGACGCTGTATCGGACCCATGGGTGTCGTCTCCAGATGGGCGGCGATGATCAGTGGGGCAACATCGTCGCGGGGATGGACCTCATCCGCCGCGTGGAGGGCGTGGAAGCGTTCGCGCTGACATCGCCGCTCATCACCCGGTCGGACGGCAAGAAGATGGGGAAATCCGAGGGTGGGGCGCTCTACCTTGCGGCGAATCTCGTCAGTCCCTACGAGTTCTACCAGTTCTGGGTCAATATCCCCGATGCCGACCTTGCCCAGTTTTTCCTGCGCTTCACGTTTCTGCCGGTTGCCGAGGTGAAAGAGATCTGCTCCGGCAAGGACCAGCGGATCAACGACGCGAAACGCAGGCTGGCAATGGAGATCACGACGCTCGTGCATGGTCCCGAAGCTGCCGCCAGTGCCGCAGGGGCGGCGCGAGCGGCATTCGACACAGATGGGGCTGGCGGCCCCGGCGACCTTTCCGGCGTTCCGACGGTGGACATACCCCGTGCGGAGCTGGAAAAAGGGATGAATGTCGTCGATCTCTTCGTGCGCTCAACTCTCTGCGCGTCGAAAAGCGATGCCCGACGGCTCGTGAGCCAGGGCGGCGCCTATGTGGGCCGCACGAACGTGACCGACATCGAGGCGCGCATCGGCGTCGACGCCGCGCAAGACGGGAACATACTGCTGCGGGCCGGGAAAAAGAGGTATTATCGCATCAGGATGACCTGAGCAGAGAGCGGTGAGCCAGCAGCGGGGTATCGAGGGAAGCGATGAAGAGGCTCCGGGAAACCGATCTCGGAAGATATGTGACGTCTATCGCGGGGACCGTGCACCCGGTGCGGGCGACATTCGAAATCTGCGGAACGATCCTCTTTGCCATTCCGTTTCTGGCCGCTTTTGCGATGACGCGCTCCGCGCCAGTCTACCTTTACCTCGTCTATCCGCTGCTCTTCCTCGTATCTCACTTCGTCTGGTTCCGGCTCCCTTCAGTGGATCGCCGGCTCCGCTGGCTTCTTTTCTGGCTTTCTCTCACGGTGGTCGCCGCCCTCGGGGCCGGCTTTATGTTCTGGAGCTACAAGGAGGCGGCAGCGCGCGGTGACAGTTTTCCGGCCCAGGGGATCTTCGAGATTCCCCGCTGGGTGAGCCCGAATATCGATGTGCCCTTTCCTACCGCGGCAGCATACTTCCTCTTGCCTTCCGGCGCCGGTGCCGCAGTCTACTGCTTCGTTCTTTCCCTCTTCCTGCGCATCTACGCCAGGTTCCGCGCCGAGGAGCATCGCCGGCGCACTCCTTCTGACGGGCGAGGGCAGTGACGTCCGAGATAATCTACATTGGTCTGCTCTGCCTGCACGCCGCGTGCCTCATCCCGCTTGCGGCGCGCGGCATTCGACGGCGCGGCTTCCGCGAGCTGCCGCTGGATCCGCTCCTCCTCCGGGCGCCCGAGCTGCTCTTTTCGATCACTGCCGTTTTTTTCCTTTTCACATTCATCTATGCGACGAACGCGAATATGGACTACGTCCAGCGATTCATGACGTCGCATGGCAACCTCCGGCTTGCGCCGAACAGCACGCAGGAACGCACGTCGGCCCTCATCCGCTTTCTTCCGCTCCTGGTCCTGGACGTCGCCTGGTACGTGATACCGCGTCTTGGACGGTCTTCAAAGATACGGCCGGCGCTCGGCGTGCGGAGCGCGGTCGGCGTCTGGTCGCTCGGCCTGGCCGTTCTCTCCGGCACGCTGTCTGCGCTCTCCTTTCCCTCATTCCTCAGAACAGCCGGTCTGCCGGCATTGGGATGGATATCGCTCGTGCCTCTGTTCCTGGCCCTGGGTGAGGCGACGCTCCCGCTCGGCATCTTCTACGGAACCCTGGCCGGCCTTTTACAAACCATGATTTCCAACTACTGGCTGGGCACATTCAACCTGCTCACGCTGCAGTTCGTGAGCGCCGTGACGCTCCTGGAATATATCCCCTTCATGGCCGTGGCATTGCTCCTGCTGCGACCTGCCGGGCGCCTCGGCTTCCTGGTATTCCCTGCCGCCTGGACAGTCTTCGATTGGCTCCGATCGATGGGCTTTCTCGGATATCCGTGGGGCATGCCGGGTGCAACGCAGTACGCGGTCCTTCCCATGATCCAGGTCGCCTCCCTGACCGGCGTGTGGGGCGTCACATTCATCGTGGTGCTGGTGAATGCGGCAATCGGCTGGTATCTGCACGCCGCCCTGACCCGGGAGAAGCAGGGACCTGCTGCGGGCATCACGCTCGTCGCCGTGCTGGTCTTCACCCTGGGCTTCGGTGCCATTCGCGAAGCGCAGGCGGCGCACGCGGGGCCCGCTCCCCGCACCGTTCGGCTTGCCCTCGTCCAGCAGAACGCCGATCCCCGCAAGGACGACTACCGCGCGGACTTCGACACGTTGCGCAGGCTCACCGACCAGTCGCTGCCGTCAAAGCCCGACCTCGTCGTCTGGTCGGAGACGGCATTCGTACCCAATATCAGGCGATGGAGCCAGGAGGACCCGACCGTCTATCCCTATGCGGCGCTCGTGCGGGATTTCCTTGCTTATCAGAAGTCGATCGGACGATGGCTCCTGACTGGAAACGACGACTACAGCCTTCGGGAGCTGCCGACGGGGGAGGAGCGCCTCGACTACAACGGGACGGTCCTCTTCTCTCCCGTCGGCGCGAGAGTGGATACCTACCACAAGATCCACCTCGTTCCATTCACGGAGTATTTCCCGTACAAGAAGCAGCTCCCCGGTATCTACCAGCTCCTCTTGAGCTTCGATGCGTATCTCTGGGAGCCCGGGGACAGGCGGGTCGTCTTCCAGATTCCCGGCGCCTCCTTCTCTACGCCCATATGTTTCGAAGACGTTTTTCCCGACGACGTGCGGCGATTCGTCGCGGAAGGCGCCGACGTGATCCTGAATCTCTCCAACGACTACTGGTCGCTCACGGAAACCGAGGCGATGCAGCACGCGGCAAACGCGGCATTCCGCGCCGTTGAAAATGGCAGGCCCCTTGCCCGCGCGTCGGCTTCCGGCCTGACCTGCCTCATCGCCCCGGACGGCCGCATCCTTGCGCGCAGCCCCTTCTTCACGGAGGCGAGCCTCGTGGTGGACGTACCGCTTCGACTGAACCCGGAGACACTCTACACGCAATGGGGAGACTGGTTCCCGCCAGTGCTTGCCGGGTTTCTGCTTGTCTTTTTCGTCGGGGGCTTCATTTGGCGCCGAAGGCCCTAGCGGCGCGCATCGCGGGTCTCTACGAGTCGCTGCTGTCGTTCTACGGGAAGCAGGGCTGGTGGCCCATTCCCAGCCTCGCGGGCAAAGCCGGTTTCGACGCGCGCGGATACCACCCCGGAAATTACGATCAGCCGCGATCTTCCCGCGGTCGTTTTGAGGTTGCACTCGGTGCCGTTCTCACCCAGAACACCGCCTGGACGAACGTGGAGAAAGCCCTCGCCCGGCTGCACGCGGAGGGCATCGGGCTGCCGGCCGACATCCATGTGCTCACGCACGAGCGGCTCGCGGACTTGATACGTCCCGCGGGGTATTACAATCAGAAGGCGCGAAAGCTCGCGGGCATGGCACGGCTGTTCGGAGCCAAAGACGCGCTTTCTCTGAAGGGCGCCCCCCCGCGCGATGTGCTTCTTGCCCTCTGGGGTATCGGGCCTGAAACGGCGGACTCGATCCTGCTCTATGCGTTCAAGGTGCCGGTTTTCGTAGTGGATGCGTACATGCGGCGCATCCTTGAAAGGATCGGGCTGATCCCGCAGCGAGCGGGCTATGCAGATATCCAGAGGCTGTTTCACGCGGCGCTGCCTGCCAATCATGCCGTCTATAACGAGTTTCATGCGCTTCTCGTTGAGCATGCCAAGCAGCATTGCCGCGCAAAGCCGATTTGCATCGCGTGCCCCGTGAAATCCTGCCGCTACAGGACTGCCGCCAGGCGCTAGGCGTCATGGGGTACAAATGCCACTGAATCGCACGGAGTACCGTGCATGGTACCGTGGCCGCCTTGATCGTACAAGGAAAATCCGCCACACTCGCTCTTCAATGACAGCACGGCTCGGCTCCTGCATCGTGGTTTGCGGGCATCTCTGCCTGGACCTGATTCCCGGTTTTCGCGCCGACACCGCGCGGGACTGGTCGCGGCCGGGACGCCTGTCGATTGTTGATGCCGCGGTGATCGCCACAGGTGGTGCCGTGCCGAATGTCGGCCTTACGCTCGACCGGCTGGGGCTTCCCGTGCGGCTGATCGCCAAGCTGGGAAATGATGCGATGGGAAACCTGACGCTCGACAGGCTTGGCGGCCGCGACACGGAGAAGACCCGCGGCGTGCGTCCCGTGGAAGGCGAGGTGACTTCATACAGCTTCGTCCTGAACCCCCCGGGCGTCGACCGCATCTTCCTGCACTGTCCGGGCGCAAACGATACGTTCACGGATGCCGACGTCGACGACTCGCTTCTCCGCGACGCCGCCATCTTCCATTTCGGCTATCCCCCGCTCATGAAGGGGATGTATTCTGACGGCGGAAAAAGTCTGGAGCGTCTCCTGAGGCGCGCGCGCGCCGCCGGGGCTTTGACGTCGCTTGACATGGCCTTGCCCGATCCCGAGAGCGCCTCCGGCCGGGTGGATTGGGCGGCGTACCTCGCGCGCGTCCTCCCGTATGTTGATATTTTTGTTCCCAGCGTGGAGGAGCTTTTCTTCATGGCCGACAGGCAGGGATTCGCCCGACTTTCGGCCGCGGGGGGCGGGGAGGCGATCATACGCGGCGCCGCCTTTTCAGACCTGCGGCGGCTCGCGGACCAGGCGATCGACAAAGGGGTGCGCGCGGTCCTCATCAAGCTCGGCGACCGGGGAGCCTATCTCCGCACCGGCGCGGCCGGGCTCTTACACGACCGCGCCTGGTCGCAGCGCGAGCTGTATACGCCCATCTTCAGCGTCCCCCGCGTCGGCGGGACAACGGGCGCCGGCGATTCGACGATTGCCGGCTTCCTGGCATCGGTTTTCAAAGCGCTTCCTCCGGAGGAAGCGCTCACCATGGGAGTCGCCGTGGGAGGATGCTGCGTGGAGGAGCTCGACGCCGTCTCGGGCATCAGAACCTGGGAGGCAACCCGCGCCCGCGTCGCCGCGGGGTGGGCGCGCCCCACGGTCGCCCTCACGGAGCCGGGGTGGAGCAGCCTGCCTTCCGGAATCTGGAAAGGCCCCGCCGATCAGCGTCCGGAGTCGAAGACAGTAGCGCCCACGTCGTAGCGCTTCAGGTCGACGCCCTTGCGATAGGCGTCGAGATCCGCCAGCTCCCGCTCCAGCTCACTGAACCTATAGGCAAAAACTGATTCCTTCTCCAGCGGGATCGGCTCCGCGTGCATAGCCGCGGCGAGCCGGTCGATGATCTTCCTTCCCGCTGCGGCAGTGTTGCGCGGGTCGAGCGCCGTGCCGGAAGGCTTCACATCGCGAGGATCGACGCGGGACGGGAAAGAGAGAACCTGCGCGAGGATGCGTCCGCGCAGCGCCTCGTCGCGGATCCTGGCGTTTTCCCTGTTCAGGCGGAACCGTCGCAGGAAGGGCACGATGAAGAAGAGTACGGAAAAGACGACGGGCACGACCCCCAGGGCGATCGAGAGCAGGGGAATGGGATTTCCCACGCCGGCGTTCAGGAGGAGCCGACCGGTGAAAGAGTAGAGGAGGGGACCGGTCTTCGCCAATGCGGCAGCGCCCTGCGTCATGCCGATCAGGAGAAAATACAAGCCGAATCCGAGGTTGAATGTATTGAAGAATGCGATCCAGCCGTTCGTGCGCCTCTTGTTCGCGGAGAATGGCACGATCCTCTTCGACGCAGGATTCTGGAGCGGCACCTGTCCGAGGGACCTTTGCCCGGAGTCTGTCGTGCGCATGAGCTCGGCGAATGTATAGATCACGGTTCCATTTTCCGTGACCCCCGGTTCGCCCTCGAACTCCAGAAGGATCCTGTTCATGAGCGCATTCGCCCTGTCGGGCTCGCGGCCGGAAAGCGCCATCAGCTCCTCCAGCGTGATGACCCCTTTATGACTCCTGATATAGGCGATGATGTGCCGCCGCTCCATCTCGTCCCACCCCTTGTTCGGATCCTCGTCGCCGAAAACGAATCCGAAAACAGACTTGTAGAACGCCCTGCCGTTGGGATCCCGTGGCTTGCGGCTGTTGCTTGCGCCCTTGAAGAAGCTGGTCCAGAACCACATTCGCAGCAGAAGGTCGAGGAGGCGAAGCATGAGGAAGCCGCCGCCCAGTCCGCCCCCCCTGTTCCGTCCACGGCTGTTGTTGTTGCCCGCGGCGCTCGCCGCGAACGATGCGACGATTGCGAGGACGATCAGGGCGACGAATGCCACGAAGTAGCCCACCAGCATCGCCACGATCCAGATCTTGAAGAGAAGGGACAGGACCCGCGCCGCGATGCTGACGAACCGTTTCCAGAATCTGCGCAGCGAAGGGCCCGCGCCGCGGACCGTGCTTCGCATTCCGTCGGGGAAGTAGTAGAGGAGCTCTCCGGACTCCGTCACCTTCAGTCGGCCGGCGTATTCGTCGAGCGCCGCCTTGGCGGCCTGCTCCACCTGGTACTTCGGCAGGCCCGTACCGGCAATCATGTCGGCAACCGTCGACGATCCGCGCGCTGTCTTGAGATAGGTGACGACCTGCGCCTCTACCTTTTCAAGGGGAAAGTCATAGACCTTCGGGGCATTCGCCACGCCGCGCCTCCTTCCTCCGATGAGCCTCACCTGCAACGATACAGGAAAGGCGTCCGAATGGCAAACAGCGTCGCGAGGCAACCTCATTCAAGCGGGATCCTACTTGACAGACGGAGGCGCTTTTGTTAGGTTCATAAATTGTTGCAACTGCTGTATTTGGATTGCGCGGAGGTATCAACCGTTGGCTAGGAATCTTTCGGCTGAGAAAAGCGACCGCCAGGGCGAAAAGCGGCGCCTGCGGAACAAGATGATCAAGAGCCGGGCAAAGACCCTGGTGAAGGACTTCGTCGAGCTCGTCGATGACAAGAAGAAGGACGATGCGCGCGCGAAGCTCGCCGAGGTTTCGTCATTCCTCGACAAGGCCGTCTCAAAGGGCGTCTATCACAAGAATACTGCTGCCCGCAAGAAATCCAGGATGCATACCCTGCTCAGCGGGCTCTCGAAGTAGCGGACCGGAGCCGTGGCCCGGGAAAAGCTTTCCAAGGCCGAGATCGTCGAAAACATCTACCCTCTCGTCAAGACGAGCAAGAAGAATATCCATCGGATCATCGACTTGTTCTTCGACCAGATAAAGGCAGGTCTTCTGGGCGACAAGGTCATCGAGTTGCGCGGTCTGGGGACATTCGAAATACGCACGCGCAAGGGGCGCAAGGCACGCAACCCGAAGACCGGGGATTCTGTCGTGATCCGCAATCACGGCGTCGCCCATTTCCGTCCCGGTCGTGAGCTGAAACAGAGGGTCTGGGACCTGAGGAGCTGAGGTGCCTCCGAAGGCCGCCACCCACCCCGCGCGAAATGCCTTTCTGGACCTGGGCCTGCTCTGCCTTTCTGCTCTCGCCTTTGCGCTTTCCTTCCCCAGCTTTCTTTCCGTGCCCGGCTGGTTTCCCCTCGGCTTCGTCTGCCTCGTGCCTGTTTTTGCGGTCGCACGTCGCGCCTCCTGGCCGGCGGTGCCCTTCTACGGTCTTTTTTTCGGCTACGTCTCCTACGCGCTCTTCAACTACTGGCTGGGGAAGTTCCATCCTCTCACGCTCGTCGTCGTCCCGCCGATCTATGCGGCTTATTTCCTGGTGACACTGCCGGCCCTGAAGCTGGCCGACTCCCTCTTCCCCCGGCACGCTTATCTCTTGCAGGCGGCATTGTGGGTCTGCTACGAGTACTTCCTCAAATCGAGCGGCTTCCTCGCCTATTCCTACGGCAACCTGGGCTACTCGCAATACCCATTCATCCCGTTCATCCAGATCGCCGATCTTGCGGGTGTCTGGGGCATTTCCCTTGCAGTTGTCTTTCCTTCCGCCCTGGTCGGTCGGCTTTTTGCGGACGGCATCCCGGCCCTCAGGTCAGAGTGGAGGCGATACCTGGCGCCTGCGGGCGCTTATGCAGCGGTCTTCGCCGCCATACTCGTGTACGGGTTCCTGGCACCGGTCAACACAGCGGCGGACAGGCAGTGGAAGGTGGCGCTCGTCCAGCAGAATGTCGATCCCTGGAAGGGCGGATATGCAGCATATCGCCAGTCTCTCTCCGTGCTGGAGCGGCAGAGCGACGCGGTCATGAAGCAGAACCCCGAGATCGTGATCTGGTCGGAGACGTCCTTTGTTCCCGCCATCGATTGGCATACGCGCTACCGGCCCGACACGCAGACGTACGGCCTGGTGAAGGAGCTGCGCAGCTACCTTGCATCCCAGCCGATCCCTTTCGTCGTGGGAAATGACGATGGGCAGCTGAAGCGGGTGGCAGAGGGGCAGGAAGTCAGGGTCGATTTCAACGCGGCGCTGCTCTTCCAGGGTGACACGATTGTCGACACGTACCGCAAGCTTCACCTCGTGCCATTCACGGAAAGCTTCCCGTTCCAGGATACGCTCCCCGGCATCTATGCCTGGCTCAAAAGCGCGGACACGCATTTCTGGGAGAAGGGGAGCGTCGCCACCGTGTTCCAGGCCGGCGGCGTGCATTTCTCCACGCCGATCTGCTTCGAGGACACCTTCGGGTACCTTTGCCGCGACTTCGTCCTGCGCGGCGCCGACGTGCTCGTGAACATGACAAACGATGCCTGGTCATCCTCCGTTCCCGGCGCCATGCAGCACATGATCATGGCGGTCTTTCGCGCAGTGGAGAACCGGCGCTCCGTCGTCCGCTCCACGAATGCGGGCATGACGAATATCATCGATCCGAACGGCAGGATTCTCTCCTCGCTCGCCCCTTTCATCGAGGGGTATCTCGTCGGGATGGCGTCGGTGCACCGGGGCGCCTTCACGCTGTACACGCGGTGGGGGGATTGGCTGCCCTGGGTCCTCCTCGGCCTGAGCATCCTGGCGGTGATTGCGGGAATTGCGCGGCGCACGGCCGCCCGGCGGACGTCGCAAGGCTCGTAGCGGGCTCGCTCATACAATTGACAGCACCGGGAATCTCGGGCAGAATCACGCCACGGGGGGCGCATGAAGCTCAGGGGAAGGATTCTCATCGTCGATGACGAGCCCATCAATCTCGAGTTCTTCGACGTCATGCTGAGCAAACTGGGCTTCCAGGTGGAGAAAGCGGTCGACGGCGAAGAAGCCCTGGAGAAGGTCCAGGCGTGCAACCCCGATCTGATCATTCTTGACAACATCATGCCCAAGCTCTCCGGCTGGGAAGTGACGCGGACCCTCAAGCACGACGCGGCCTATCGTCGCTATCGCAACACACCTATCATCATGTTCTCCGCCATGAACGAGGT
>PMDT01000043.1:2512-15544 GCA_003154555.1 Spirochaetaceae bacterium | reverse complement strand
TGCGCCAGCTCCAGGGCAAGATCGAAGAGGCAAGCAGGAAAAAGAACCTCCTCATCGCGCGGGCCAAGCGCGCCGAGGCGCAGAAACAGATCCAGCAGACCATGGGATCGCTCTCCGCCAACTCGTCGTTCGACACGTTCGACCGCATGGCGCAGAAGGTGGACCAGATCGAGGCGGAAGCCGAGGCCATGAAGGAGCTGGGCACCGTCTCGGCCGATGAGAAGCTGGAGGACAAGTTCAAGGAGCTGGAAGCGTCGAACGCGGGCGGCGGCGCGGACAAGATGCTGGAAGATCTCAAGGCCAAGATGGGCCAGATTGAAGACAAAGAGAAAAAATGANNGAACGAATCCGGGCTTCTCTGCGGAGAAGCCCGTTTCATTTCGAGACCACCCCCCTGCCGCTGCCGCCCGACGATGTCGATCTCTACGTGCTCCCGGTCCAGGATGCGATGGAGACAGGGGCACGCGGCGTGCCGGTGATCGCGTGGGGACCGGCGGACCGGATGAGAAGCGCGTGGCTCCATGGCTGTGACGATTACCTGCGCGAGCCCTGGGGTCCCGAGGAGCTTGCGCTCCGCGCCCAGGCGGTGCTGGCGCGCACGGCCCGGCGCTTTTCCTTTCCATGGGGTGACCTGGGCCTCGACGGCGGCGCGCTCCGCACGCCGGGCGGCGAGGTGTCCCTTACGCGCCACGAAGAAATCGTGCTGGCGACCCTCCTGCGCGCCCGGGGGACGCCCGTGCCGCGCGCCGCGCTCTCCTACGCCCTGACCGGCAAGGAGGGCAGCGCGCGGAGCAGGGCCATCGACATGCAGATCTCCGGCATCCGGCAGAAGGTCGGACGTGCCGTGCCGGACTCCCTCCCCTTCATCGTCTGCGTGCGCGGCCAGGGCTACATGGTGAGGTGATTCTGTGGTAGGCTGGCACGCAGAGTGAAAGAGCCCCTGAAGGTACCCTTCATCCTCATTCTCATCCTTGTCTGCGCGACGTTCGTACTCGCCCTGCTGGGAATATTCGGCACATGGGGCATCGCGGATTCCTCCTCCCGCGCGTTCGGCTGGAGCTATATCATGCAGAAGCTTCCGCGCAGTCTCTTCGACGTCATGATCCCTGCCGTTGTCCTCTCCATCGTGCTCATCGGGTTCCGCCTGGCCGCCCGGCCCTTCTCCCGATTCCTGGGGCTCCTGATCGTGCTCGTCATCAGCTACGCCGCCCTGGTGAATGGCATGATTGGCTTCCGCTCGCTCTCCGCGTCCGTGCGTCCTGCGCCCGGCGTGCCGGCGCAGTACGTGCGGCCCGCCACGTTCGTGCGCATTGGCGGGGTCGTCCTCAACGCCGCCGCCGTGAACGGCACCGAGCTGCGCGGCGTGCTGGTCTTCGACCCCGCGCGGCCGGCGCCCCGCTTCGACGTCTACGGCGTGGCCCGCGCGAGCGTCCAGGCGGGATCGCTGAAGCTGAGCACCGCCAGCGGCCTCTCCCTCACCGGCGCTCCCGATCTTGCATGGACGAATGTCTTTGCCGCCGATCCGATCACCGGCGCATTCCTTCGCGACGTGGCAACGGTGACGACGGACTATCAGACCCTCCTGGCCAGGTCCCGCGCCCAGTTCTTCGCCGCGTGCTTCTCCCTGGTGCTCCTCTGCACCGCATCGCTTGCGCTCCTGCGCATCACGCGGTGGCCCCTGGTGAATATCATGATCCTGATCATCGCGGTGCGCGGCTACTTCTCCCTCTACCACCTGCTCGCCGTCCAGCTTGCACCGAAGGTCAGCGGCATCATCACGGATGCCATGGTCGCCCGGCTGTTCCCCTCCGGCGTGCTTGCGGCGCTGGGCGTCATCCTGCTCCTCATCGACGTCCTCTTCATCCCCGCCGACCGGTGGAAGGAGCCTGACGCGACATGAACAGGTCGCTCCTTTCCCGCATCATGCCATTTCTGCTCGGCTTCTACGCGCTCTCACTCGTCGTGCTTTTCGCGTATGCACTGATCACATTCTCCGTGTCGAGCTACCTCCCGATGCTGCGCTGGGAATACGCATTGAAGCAGGCATTCGTCCTGTTCATGGACTACCTCATCCCGGTCCACGCCGCGGCGATCGCGGTTGCCGCCTCCCTGGCCGCCATCGGCTCCTCCCGCGGAGCCTCGCCGCAGCCATTCAACCGGATCGTCTCCTCGACGCTCGTCGCGTTCCTCCTCCTCACCGCGGCGTACACCGCGCTCTTTGAAGGAGTCTACCCGCGCGTGCAGAGCAGGCTCGCCGACATGGAGTACCAGAGCAGCCTCGCCCGGCTCTACGCGCGGCAGGCCAATGACGCGCTTGCGGCACTGGACTACACGACCGCCCTGGACGCGATGGACCGCTACCTCGCCATCGATTCGAAAAACAAGCCGATGCTCGAAAAGCGGCTGGGCATCTTCGCGAAGGCGGCGCGCTCCACAGGCACTTCCACGGCGAGCCCGGTCGCGGGGTCTCCTTCCCCCGCCGGGCAGGACGCCCAGGCGCTGGTCGACAAGGCCCAGTTCTATTTCGACCACGAAGACTGGTTCTCCGCGCACTACTATGCGGAAGCCGCCCTCGCGGCAGACGGGCGGCGGCGCGATGCCATCCGTCTCGCCGCGGAGGCGGAGAACAAGATCGGCGGGCTCAGCCCGTCGAACGACGCGCAGACGTCGGCGCTCTTCAGCCAGAAGAAGGATGCCTTCGCGCGGCTGGAGAACGGGGACGCGGTCGGCGCGTACTACCTCTTCGTCGCGCTCGCCGCGAAGAACCCCCGGGACCAGGACATCGCCACGTACCTGGACCGCGCGCGCGCGGCGCTCTCCACGACGAGCTTTTTCCTCGAAGACGCGCAGAAGCTGCAGACCCTTCCCGGCGCCCAGGGCATCCTCTTTCTCAATCGCACCACGGCCGATGGCAAGGAAGCTGTCGCCATTGGAAAAATGGTGGAGCTCAGGACCGGGGAGGCTTACTTCTTCGACATCGAGGCGGTCCGCTACGACAACAGCGGCAATGAGCTGTGGCACTTCTCGGCCCCGTACGGGGTGCGCACGACCGGGAACACCATCCTGATGCGGTGCATCGACCGGACGGATCCCCGGCTCCAGTACCTGCCCCTCTACATCAAGGGCACGCGGGACGCGGCGGAAAGAAATATCCTGGCCCTCTCCCCGACGCCGGAGGAGCTGCGCGCCCTCTCCACGAGCCGCAATTCCCTGGCCGCCATGGGCATCACGGAGCTGCTGCGCGTCCGCTCGGACCTGGGCACATTCGGGCTGGCCCGGGAAGAGCTCACCGTCGACATGGTGATGAAGCTCCTCATGCCGTTCGCCTTCCTCATCATCTCGCTTTTCGCCGTGTCCCTGGGCTGGGCCTTCCGGGCCCGTTACCCGGGGCGCCTGCCATTCATCGGTGTCGTGCTCCTGCCGCTCGTCCCGATCGTGCTCTCCCTGCTCACGCTGCTGTACCTCTACGGCCACAGGATCGTGGCAGGGTTCATTGTGCTGGCATTCGGCCTCAGGGTGGCGTTGATCGCACTCGCGCTTCTCCAGGGAATACTTCTCGCGCTGTCGCTTGTCATGCTCGCGGGCCAGTCCACGCGCTGATGGCATAGCATGGCGATCACCGGCAAGCTCCTGGGCGCATTGATCGGGTCAATCGCCGGCCCGCTGGGCACCCTGCTGGGTGGCTTCATCGGCCACCTCTTCGACAAGGCATCCGAAGAGCGGCAGTTTCTCGGCCCTGCATCGACGCGCCGGTTCGCATCCGCTGCCGATGGGTGGCGCCCCGACCCGGTCTCCCAGGCGCAGATCAATTTCCTCACCTGCCTCATCGGCCTCTCCATTTCGGTCGCCGAGGCCGACGGCCGGGTGAAGAGCACCCACGTCGAGGCGCTGAAGGGATTCTTCCGTCAGAACTTCACGTTCGCGGCGGTGGACCAGGAGCTCATCCAGCGCCTCGTCGACGAGCTGTACGTCAACCGCGCCCGCATCGACGTGCAGGGGTTGTGCGCCTATTTCGCGGCGGTCTCCACACCGGAGGGCCGGGTGCTGCTGCTCCGCCTGCTCTTCCAGATCGCGCGCGCGGATGCCGCCGGCGTGAGCCGCGCCGAAGAGGAGCTCATCCGGCGCATCGCGCTGATGCTCGGACTCTCCGAACAGGCGTTCCGACAGGTGCGCGCCGAGTTCGTGCGTGAATCGGGACGCTCATGGGAAATCCTGGGTCTCGGGCAGGGCGCGACCGTGGACGAGATCAAGAGCGCCTACCGGCAGCTCTCTCTGCAGAACCATCCGGACAGGGTGGCCAATCTCGGGCCGGAGTTCGTGCGGGTCGCGGAAGAGAAGTTCAAGGCCATCCAGGAAGCGTATGAGGAGATCCGCCGGGAGCGGGGATTCTGAATCAGGGCCGGCGCCTGAGCAGTGCCGGCCCTGGTGAGCGGTCGGCCGTCTACTTGAACAGGACGACGAATGTCGCCTTGAGATAGCCGGCAAAGACATTATTGGCGAGCACACCCCCGAGACTGCTGCCCATCGGCGCAATCATGAACAATCCACCGCCCAGGCGGAAAACGTTGTTCACTTTGAATGAAACACTCACGTCCGGCAGGATCACGCTCTGGAAGCCGGTGAGATTGCTGATCCCCGCATCGCTCAGAGCGGTGCTCAGGAGCCCGAACTCCAGGAACGCCAATCCACCGACGCTTGCGTTGAAGACAACCGGCCCCAGGGTCAGCTCGGAATACAGCTCAGGATAGAGGATATTTTCAACAATAAGGCTGAAAACGCGCACCCCCGCCCCGAGATTGACCGGGCCGAGGGAGAACTGGTACAGGAGCTTTGCGTCAGGAATCGGGATGTAGGGGACCGGGTTCCAGGCGCCTTGCGCGCTGCCGCCGCTCGTGTAGCCGAAATAGACAGGATCGCTGATGTCGATGTCAAGCCGGAGCTGGGCGCTTGCGTTCACTGCGCCTGCAAGCATGACTGCCAGCGCCACGAATACTATGACCAGCCTCTTTTTCATGATTTCCCTCCGCCGCGCGACGCGGCTGTTTTTCTGATGAAATAAAGATAGCCCTCCCCGGAAGGGAATGCAATCAGGGCAACGTTGTATCGGATCGTGACGCCAGGCTTGCGGGGCAGCGGCGTGCCGGATAGCCGGCCCCTCTCACGCGGTGATGGTCCCCGCCGCGTAGGTGACTGCCCTGCCCCCTATCTTCACGCGGGTGCCGGCATCCTCGCAGAAAAGCTCGCCGCCGCGCGCCGAGACCTGGAAGGCATGAAGGCTCTTCTTCGACAGCCGGCGCGACCAGTAGGGAATGAGGGTGCAGTGCGACGAGCCGGTGACGGGGTCTTCCGGTATGCCGACCCCCGGGGCGAAAAACCGGGAGACGAAATCCGCACGCGCAGGATCGGCCGCGGGCGCCGTGGCAATCACACCCATCAGGTCGATGCGCGAAAGCTCCGCCATGTCAGGTGCAAGCGCGCGCACCTCCCGTTCTGATGCGAACACCGCGAGGTAGTCGCGCGCGCCCAGCACCTGGATGGGGTTGCCGCCGAGCCCGCGGTGTAGCGCGGGAGACGGCTCACGCGGCAGGGCCGGGCGCGACGGGAAGTCCAGGACGAGCAGGTCACTACGGCGTTCGACGACGAGCGGGCCGCTCTGGGAGGAGAACTCAATCGCGGCCCCCTGCCACTGCCGATGCTGGAAGAGCACGTGGGCGGCGGCAAGGGTCGCATGACCGCAGAGGTCGATCTCCACGGTGGGCGAGAACCATCGCACGTCGAATCCTTTTCCCTGGCGCACGAGGAATGCCGTTTCCGGCAGGTTATTCTCCGCGGCGATGCGCTGCATATGGGCCGGCGCGAGCCAGTTGTCCAGCAGGCAGACACCCGCAGGGTTCCCGCCGAAGGGCTCGGCCGTGAATGCATCGATGTGCCAGAACGGTATCGTCAGGGGCATTCGTCGTTCCTCCCGATGCGGGCCCCGAGTGACTGGAGCCGCTGCGTGAGATTCTCATAGCCGCGCTCGATCTGGTAGACGTTCTGGATGGTGCTGCGGCCCTGCGCGGCCATCGCCGCGATCAGCATCGCCATGCCGGCGCGCACGTCGGGGGATACGAGCTCGGAACCGGCGAGCCGGGCCGGGCCGGTGACCACCGCCCGGTGCGGGTCGCAGAGGATGATCTTCGCGCCCATGGCGATGAGCTTGTCGACATAGAACATGCGCGACTCGAACATCTTTTCGTGGATGAGGACCACGCCCTCCGCCTGGGTGGCTGCCACGAGAGCGATGCTCGTGAGGTCCGCGGGAAAGCCAGGCCACGGGGCATCGTCGATCTTGGGGATCTGCCCGCCCATCATGGGGACGACTTTCAACACCTGTGAGCCGGGGACGCGGATGGATTCACCCGAGGTCTCCCAGGTGATGCCGAGCTTTGCGAAGGCGATGCGCGTCATGCGCAGGTTGCGCGGTGAGGCGTCATCTATCTCGATCTCCCCCCGGGTGGCGGCGGCAAGGCCGATGAGAGACCCGACCTCCATGTAATCGCTGCCGATGCGCACATCGGCGCCCGCGAGCTTCGTCACCCCCTCGATGGAAAGGACATTCGTGCCGATCCCGCCGACACGGGCGCCCATGGCAACGAGCATCCGGCAGAGGTCCTGCACGTGCGGCTCCGAGGCGGCATTCTCGATGATCGTGTTTCCCTCGGCGAGCACGGCTGCCATGATGGCGTTCTCCGTCGCGGTTACCGATGCCTCTTCGAGGAAAAGCACGGCCCCCTTGAGCTTGTTGGTCGACAGGGTGAAGAAGCTGCCGGTCTCCACCCGCGCACCGAGCTCCATGAGGGCCAGAAAGTGCGTATCGAGTGGCCGTCGGCCGATCGAATCTCCCCCCGGGGACGGCAGCAGGACGCGTCCCTTGCGCGCGAGCATCGGGCCGGCGAACAGGATGGAGGACCGTATTTTCTGCGCGAGGTGCGGGGGGATCTCCTCCCGCGTGATGTCCAGTGTCTGGAATCGATACTCATTGTGCCCGAGCTTCTGCACNNTTCCCGCTGGCCCGGATCCTGCCCTTCAGGGGAAAGCCGCCTTCGATGACGTACTGTGACTGCTGCATGGCGGTATTATAGAAGGACGACGGCCGAGATCAAGGCGAGCCGCGGCGCGCGTCGACGATTCTTTACTTCCCACCGGGTTTTTGCTACCTTGAAAACGTGCCCCGGATCGCGGATGCCGCGGCGGTGCGCATCGTGCCAGTCCACACCAGGAGTCAGTCATGTTGAAAGAATCGGTGCAGACCGCGCTGAACGAGATCCGGCCCGCCCTCCAGGCGGACGGCGGGGACGTGGAGCTCGTGGATGTTTCGGAGACAGGCGTCGTCAAGGTGAAGCTCACCGGCGCGTGCCATGGCTGCCCCATGGGCGTGCAGACGCTGAAGATGGGCATCGAAAAGCAACTGAAGCAGAAAGTGCCGGGCGTAAGCGAAGTCATCGGCACATAGAACACTCGAGGAGGAACGGAATGTCGTCATTGAAAGACCTGTATCAAGAGGCGGATTGGAAGAAGGAAAAGCACGCGCCCGCAATAGAGGCACCGGAAACGGTTGCCAAAGGGGAGCCCGTGCAGGTCGCCGTGAGCGTCGGCAGGGAGATCCCGCATCCGAACACGACGCCGCACCATATCCGGTGGATCGAAGTGTACTTCCAGCCCGACGGCGGGAAGTTCCCGTTCCAGCTTGGACGATTCGATTTCACCGCGCACGGTGAATCGCCTGACGGGCCGGATACAAGCACCGTCTACGCCAACCCGAGCGTCCAGTGCTCCTTCAAGACGGACAAGCCCGGAACGATCATGGCCACATCGTACTGCAATATCCACGGGCTCTGGGAAAGCTCCCGGAAGCTCGCCGTCCGCTAGGACCGCAAAGGAGTGTCACGCATGGACAAGCAGTTGGAGAAGCTCTACCAGGACCAGATCAAGAACGAATGGTACTCGGCATACCTGTACCTCTCCATGGCCGCGTATTTCGAGAGCATCAACCTCGAGGGGTTCGCGCACTGGATGTACAAGCAGGCGGGGGAGGAGCAGGAGCACGGGAAGAAGATGTTCCAGTTCCTGATCGACCGCGGCATCAAGGTCGTGCTCCAGGCCATCCCGCAGCCGCCGGCAGACTTCGCCTCGGCAGTCGAGGTTTTTGAGAAGAGCCTCGAGCACGAGCAGAAGGTGACCGCCCTGATCAACGGCATCGCCGATATGGCTGACAAGTGCAACGATCGCCCTTCGAAGGTCTTCATCCAGTGGTTTATCACCGAGCAGGTGGAGGAGGAGAAGAACGCATCGCGGATCCTCGACCTGCTGAAGAAGATTCCGGCCAATTCCGCCGGTATCTTTCAGCTCGACCACCAGCTTTCAAAGAGGGAATAACGGCCGACGCGCGCCAGGAAGCCTCCCGCCCGAGCGGGGGGCTTTTTTTGTCCGCGCGCGCCTGCAGACGCCGCCGCGGTGCCGGTTTCCGCCCGCATGACGGCACTCAAACAGCCCTCTCCCTTGACAGCACTCACGAGGGCCCGTATCTTTGAAGAATATTTTTGCACGAAAGGAGAGTTTATGAAGAGACTGTTCGTTCTTCTGCTGATCGTCGGACTGGCCTTTTCCGTCTCGGCGACCTGGGCCCAGTCGACGCTCGTCTATGGGACCACGGACAAGGTCACCAAGATGGACCCGGCAGACGCTTACGACATGCATACCTGGGAGATCTTCTTCAACGTAGGCAATGGCCTCCTTGCCTACACTCCCGGCACAACGACACTCGTCCCTGCGCTGGCGACGAAGTATACCGTCAATGCAAAAGGTGATGAGTACACATTCACGCTCCGCAAGGGCGTGAAGTTCTCCAACGGAGACGCCTTCAACGCCCAGGCGGTGAAGTGGAGCGTCGACCGCGTCGCGGCTCTCAACGGAGACCCTGCCGCCCTGGTCACGCAGTACGTCCAGACGGTGACCGTCGTGGACGACTACACGGTGAAGTTCACGCTGAAGGGACCCGTCTCCTACTTCCCCGCGCTTGTCGCCACGCCCACCTATTTCCCCATGGACCCCGCGGTCTACCCGGTGGACAAGATCGTGCAGGACGTCGGTGAATTGAACGGTGGAGAGATCGTGGCCCTCGGGCCGTATCGCCTCACATCCTTCAAGCGCGACGAGCAGGCCGTCTTCGAAGTCAACCCGAACTTCTGGGGCAAGGAGCCCTCGGTGAAGAAGATCATCATCCGCTACTTCGCGGATGCCACCACCATGAGGCTCGCGCTGGAAAAGGGCGAAGTTGACCTCACGTACAAGTCGCTTCTCCCCTCCGACATCAATGACCTCAAGAAGAACACGAAGCTGACCGCGTTCCCGATCCCCGGGCAGCAGATCCGCTACATCGCCTTTGAAACCTCCGAAAGCATCTTCAAGGACAAGAAGCTGCGCCAGGCGGTTGGGGCGCTCGTGAACAGGCCCGAGATCGTCCAGAAGGTCTTCCTTGGACAGAACTCGCCCCTGTACTCCATGATCCCCCAGGGCATGAGCTACCATACGGAAGACTTCAAGACCGTGTGGGGNNCTCAAGGCGCAGATGGAAAAGTCGCCCATGGTGAAGGTGACCCTGAAGTCCGCCGAATGGGCCACGTACAAGCAGCAGTGGGACCAGAAGCAGATGGGGGCATTCCTCCTCGGCTGGTATCCCGACTACATCGATCCGGATGACTACACCTCACCTTTTGCCCAGACCGACGGCTCAAAGGGCATGGGCATCTACTTCAGCAGCAAGGCATGGGACGACATGTTCGTCCAGGAGCAGACGACCACGAAGGACGCGGAACGCAACGCGACCTTCAAAAAGATGCAGACGATGTGGGCCGACGAGGTCCAGACTGTCCCCATCTTCCAGGGAAACCTGATTGTCTTCGCCAGGAAAGGCGTGACAGGAGTGAAGATCGGGACGACACTGATCTTCAATTACGACCAGCTCAAGCTCCAGTAGCAGAAACTGAAATCCGACCGGGCGCCATCATGGCGCCCGGCCCATTTCCCCCGAAAACATGCGACATCTCCTGAACTACATGATCACGCGCATTCTCCTCGCCATCCCCATGGTTTTCATCATGGTCACGCTCATCTTCGTGGTCCTGCGCGTGATGCCCGGTGACCCGGTGAGCGCAATGCTTGGCGGCCACGCCCCTCAGCGGGTGATCGACGCGCGCAAGCTCGCGCTCGGCCTCGACAAGCCCATCACCGTCCAGTATGTCGAATACCTCGGCCAGCTGGTGCGGCTTGATCTGGGCAATTCAATGGTGTTCAACGAGAAAGTAAGCACGCCCATCATCGAAAAGCTCCCCGCCACGATAGAGCTGACCGTGTTCGGGCTGCTCGTGAGCCTCGGGCTGGGCATCCCGCTGGGCGCCTATGCCGCGCGGCGGCGCCGGACGGGACGCGACTTCGGCATCCGGCTCTACGCAAACGTGGTCTACTGCATCCCCGTCTTCTGGATGGGTCTCCTCCTGCAGCTCGTCTTCGGCGTCTTCCTGAGCTGGTTTCCCGTCTCGGGCCGCACAAGCCCGCGCGTTGATGTCTCCACCTTTTCGCACACGGGCTTCTACATCATCGACACCCTTCGCATCGGGAGCCTCGCCGCCTTCGGCGACGTGATGTGGCATCTCGTGCTTCCCGCGGTGACGCTGGGCATCGTGCTCTCGGGGATCTTCGTACGCCTCACGCGCGCGAACATGCTCGACGTGCTGAAGAGCGACTATATCCTGGCCGCCCGCGCCCGCGGCATCCCCGAACGGCGCGTCGTCTACAACCACGGGCTTCGCAACGCCCTCATCCCCATCGTGACAATGCTCGGGCTCCAGTTCGCCCTGCTGCTCGCGGGGGCCATCCTCACGGAGAGCACCTTTTCCTGGCCCGGCATGGGTCGGCTGCTCCTGGAGCGCATCTACCTGAGGGATTACCCGGTCATCCAGGGAGTGATCATCGTCTACACGCTGTTCGTCAGCGCGGTGTCCCTCGTCGTGGACCTGCTCTATGCCGTCATCGACCCGCGGGTGAAGTACTGACATGAGCAGCCAACCGCAACGCCCGCCCCTGCAGGCCGCCCGCTTTTCCCCCGCGGGGTGGCTCGCCTCTTTCGTGCGCTGGTTTTCCCGGTCGCGGAAGACCTACCGATCCGAATGGTGGATCATGATCGCCGGCCTCCTGGTCATCGCGCTCATCGTGGCCATGACGCTTTTCCCCCACCTGTTCACGCACTACAACCCGCTCGACCAGAATGCCGGCGGCCAGATGACCGCCCCGAGCGCCCAGCACATCATGGGCACGGACAACCTGAGCCGTGACGTCTGGGCGCGCGTCGTCTACGGCGCGCAGACCATACTCGGCGTGGCAATCGCCGCCGCGCTTCTCTCCGCGATCATTGGCATTCCCCTGGGCCTCCTGTCGGGTTTTGCCGGCGGCGTCTTCGACCGGGTGCTCTCGCTCATCATGGACTCGATGTATTCATTTCCCGGCCTCATTCTCGCCATCGCCTTCGCAGCGATGCTGGGACCGGGCGTCATCAACATCACCCTCGCGGTCGCCGTGGTCTACATCCCGACGTATTTCCGGCTCGTGCGCGGCCAGACCCTTTCCATCAAGGAGGAAGTCTACGTCGAGGCGGCGCACGCAATCGGCGCGCGGCGCGGCACCATACTCGGCCGCTATATATTCCCCAACGTGATCGCCACGGTGGTCGTCATCCTTTCCCTCAACATCGCTGACGCCATCATGACGGAGGCGGCCCTCTCCTACATCGGCCTTGGCCTCCCCGCGGGCATCCCCGACTGGGGCATGGACCTGTCGATGGGGAAGAAGTTCCTGCCGTCCGGAGTCTGGTGGATGATCACATTCCCCGGGCTCATGATCATGCTGCTCGCCCTTGGCTTTACGATGCTCGGTGAGGGGCTCGCGGAAATCCTCAACCCGCGTCTCCTGGAGAGATGATGGCAGACGAGCAGAAAACCATACTCGACGTCCAGCACCTTTCCATCGCGTACCCCATCTCCATCGGCGTCGTGCGGGCAGTGGAGGACGTCTCCTTCACGCTGGACGACGGGGAGGCGCTCGGGCTGGTGGGCGAATCAGGATGCGGGAAGTCCACCCTGGGCCTTTCCATCCTCAAGCTGCAGCGCCCCCCCGGCAGGGTCACGGCCGGGAAGATCATGTACCGCGGCACGGACATCCTCTCCATGAGCGACAAGTCGCTCCTGGCCATGCGCGGCCGCAGCATCGCCATGATCTTCCAGAACCCGCTTACGTCGCTCAACCCGCTTTTTACGGTGGAACGCCACTTTCTGGAGACCATCCGCTACCACGATGCCGCGTACTCAAGAGAGAAGGCGCTTGCCGCGGTGCAGACAATCCTGGCTGTGCTGGGCATCGAAAAAAAGAGGCTGAAGGAGTACCCCCACCAGCTCTCCGGCGGCATGCGGCAGAGGATCATGATCGGGCTGGCCCTCATCATGAACCCTGACATCCTGATCGCCGACGAGCCGACGACGTCTCTCGATGTCATCGTGGAGGCAGGCTTCACGGAGCTGCTGCTGGAGCTGCGCCGGCTGTACAAGCTCTCCATCATCCTTATCACGCACAACCTGGGACTGGTCGCGGAGATCGCCGACAGGATCGCCGTGATGTACGCCGGCACAATCATGGAGATCGCGACCGCCCAGGAGATATTCGATCACCCGCTCCACCCCTACACGCAGGGGCTCATCAACTGCGTGCCGAACATCCGCGTGGAGCAGAAAGAGCTTGTGACAATGCCGGGCAGCCCGCCGGATCTCGTCGACCCGCCGGTGGGATGCCGCTTCGCGCCGCGCTGCCCGAAGGTGATGGATATCTGCCGGGTGAAATCACCGTCCCTGCGCGAGCACGCGCCTGCGCATGTCGCCGCCTGCTGGCTGTACGGGAAAAGGGAGGACTGATGGCCACCCTGATAGCGGCGCGCGACCTTGTGAA
>PMDT01000043.1:0-2494 GCA_003154555.1 Spirochaetaceae bacterium | reverse complement strand
GCCGGCGAAAGCGGGTCTGGAAAGTCCACGACGGGCCGGCTCCTCCTGCGGCTCATCGAGCCGACCTCGGGTCGCGTGGAGTACCGCGGACGCGACATCATCACCTTCTCCCCCCGGGAGCTTTCCGACCACCGGGCGCGCGCGCAGATCGTCTTCCAGGACCCCAACTCCTCCTTGAGCCCCCGCATGAGCGTCGGCCAGGCAATCGAACATCCCTTGTCCATTCATCATATCGGTTCGGGACGTGACCGGCGCGAAAGGGTCCTCGACCTCATGGAAAAGGTCGGGCTCACCCCGGCCGCATTCATCTACCGCAAGTACCCGCACCAGCTTTCCGGCGGTCAGAGCCAGCGCGTCGTGATTGCGCGGGCGCTTGTCACGAAACCCGATTTCCTTGTGGCCGATGAGCCCATTGCCATGGCCGATGTCTCCGTGCGGGCCCTCATCCTCCAGCTCATGCGCCAGTTGAAGGATGACATGGGGCTCACGTACCTTTTCATCACGCATGACCTCGCCACCGCGAAATACCTCTGTGACAGGGTGGCGGTGATGTACCTGGGGCGCATCCTTGAGCTTGCCACGCGCGACGAGCTTTTTTCCCGGCCCCACCACCCTTACACGAAGGCTCTCCTGGCCGCGGTGCCCGTGCCGGACCCGCGCGCGCGCCGGGAAAAGAATCTCCCCAAGGGCGAGATCCCCAGCGCCATCGACCCGCCGCCGGGCTGCCATTTCCATCCCCGCTGCCCCTTTGCCATCGCGCGCTGCCGGGAAGCGCGCCCCCCGCTGCGGGAAGTATCCCCCGGGCATTTCTCAGCGTGCATCCTTGATTAGGGAGGAACTATGACGAAGAAACGCAGGCTCGGAAAAACCGATATCGAGATCACGCCCATCGGCCTGGGCTGCTGGCAATTCTCCCAGGGCTCGAAGGGCATGTCGGCGGTCTGGGACGCGGTGAACCAGGAAACCATCAACGGCATCGTGGACACGGCGCTGAAAGGCGGCATCTCGTGGTTCGATACCGCGGAGCTGTACGGCCGCGGCACCTCGGAGCAGACACTCGCAAAAGCTTTGACGGCGGCAGGGGTGCGGCCCGGCCAGGTGGTCGTCGCCACCAAGTGGTGGCCGTTGGCCCGGCGCGCCCGGTCCATCGAGGCCACCATCGACACGCGCCTCTCCTGCCTGAGCCCCTTTCCCATTGACCTGTACCAGGTCCACCAGCCCTTCAGCGTCTCATCGGTCGCCGCGCAGATGAAGGCGATGGCGCGCATCCTCAAGGCGGGGAAGATCCGTTCCGTCGGCGTGAGTAATTTCTCCGCGCGCCGCATGGAGCTTGCGCATGCCGCGCTCGCCGCGGAAGGAATCGTGCTCGCCTCCAACCAGATGCGGTTCAATCTCCTGGACCGGGGCATCGAGCGGAACGGCGTCCTTTCCAGCGCGAAAAAGCTGGGCGTCACGATCATCGCATGGTCGCCGCTTGCCCAGGGCGTGCTCACCGGCCGTTTCCACGACGACCCCGCGGCCGCGGCGAAGGTTTCGACCATGCGGCGCATGATGAATGGTTTCTCCGCCGCGCGCCTGGCAAAGAGCGCCCCCCTTATCGAGGAGATGCGGGTGATCGGTCGCGCCCACGGAGCGAGCGTCGCGCAGGTCGCGCTGTGCTGGGAGACGAGCTTCCACGGTGAAACAGTGGTGGCAATACCCGGCGCGACGAAGAAGGCGCAGGCGGAGCAGAGCGCGGGTGCGATGGGATTCGCGCTTACCGCGACCGAGCTCTCCCGCATCGACGAGCTCTCGAAAGCCGCGCGATAGGGAAGCCTTCCCTGCGACGCGTCGCCGCCTCGGCCTTTGCGAACTACTTCTTCCTCTTCATCACGTATGCCATTCTGTCGCCATTTTTCCAGCTCTACCTGAGCGCGCGTGGACTGTCCCCGTCCCGCATCGGCCTGCTCCTGGGCATATTCGAGCTCGCCGGCGTGGCCGGGCCCCTGCTCCTGGGCGCATGGGCGGACAGGCGCGGGATCTCCCGCGCGATTCTTGCGGCGAGCTTTCTCGTTCCCGCCGCGGTCATGGTCCTCCTCCAGCTCACGTCTTTCTTTCCGCTCTACGTCGCGTGCGTGATCGTCATGGGCTTTGCCTACCGCGCGACGATCCCTCTCCTGGACTCGATCGTGAGCCGTATGCTCACCGATCCGGCGCGCCAGTACGGCAGGCTGCGGGTGGCCGGCAGCTTCGGATTCATCATCATCTCGCTCGTGCTTCAGCTCGGCGGCCTGGTCACGGGGGATTCGTCATTTTCCATCCTCATGGCCTTCGGTGTGTCGTGTCTCTGCGCCGCCCTTGCCTCCGCGACGCTCCCGGCCACACCGCGTGTCGCCACAGCCGCGCAGGCGCCCGCAGGGCAGACGCGCCGCGTGTCACGGACCGAATTCGACCTTGCGTTCTGGGCCATGATCGGCATCATCTTCATCGGGCGCTTCGCGATCGGCGCCTACTA
>PMDT01000256.1 GCA_003154555.1 Spirochaetaceae bacterium | reverse complement strand
TGTCTAGATGCCGGACCACCTCTGGCCAGGCATGTCTTGATCATTCTTCACCGCGCACCTCCTTTCCCTGCTTTCACAGGTTCGTGGATTTCCGCCCGCGGACGGAGTGCCCGGGCAGGCGTGCCGCAACGCGGCGGCCTGCACGGGAAATAAAAAAGCCATCCTGCACTGTATACCGTGGCAGCGATGGCTATCTTTCAGTTTCGAAGTGCCACCCCTGCCAACGCACATCATTTGCGCATTGGCGCCGGAAGCAGAGAGGCGGCTCCAGAACAATCAAATCTGGGCGGAATGATATCATCGATGATGGCTTCTGTCAAGCAGATGTGACGAGTGCGTCGGCGAGGCGTGGCAGAAAGTCCCCCAGCATGGCATCGATACGCACGCTCGCGACGGAATCGCCGCGCGTGGGTCCGCTGTTGACGATTGCGATTGGCTTTCTCCCGCCTGCTGCATGCATGACGAACCGGTAGCCGGAAAAGACGGCAAGCGACGAGCCGACGACGAGCAGCACAGTCGCCCGGTCCAGCATGGCGAAGGCGCGCTCCACGCGCTCCCGGGGCACGTTTTCACCAAAAAACGTCACATCGGGCTTGAGCATGCCCCCGCACCGCAGGCACGCGGGCACAAGGAACGAACCGTCCGCGGGAGGCTCCACGTGGGCGTCGCCGTCCGGTTCAGCCGATGCCGAGCGGTAGACACCCACCGCCCACCGAGGATTCGAGGAAAGAATGCGCGCCTGCAGGCCCGACCGTGCCTCCACTGCTCCGCAGGCAAGGCACACCACGTCGGCAAGTGCGCCATGCAGCTCGAGGACGTTTCCGCTGCCGGCTGCATGGTGCAGCCTGTCGACGTTCTGCGTGATCACACCGCTGAGTGCGCCTGCGCGCTCCAGTGCGGCCAGAGCCCGGTGACCCGCATTGGGCAGGGCGGCAGCCACGCGGGGCCAGCCAACAGTGCTGCGTACCCAGTACCGGGCGCGCGCTGCGGCATTTTCGACGAAGTCCCGGTAGTAGATCGGCCGCGTGCGCCGCTGGAGCGAGCGCGGCCCCCGGTAGTCCGGTATTCCTGATTCGGTGCTGAGCCCTGCGCCACTCAGGGCAAGAACATGCTTCCCCTTCATGAGCGCGACCAGTCGATCCAGCCCCTCCGAAAGGTCGTCGCAGGATCCCATTTCTTGATTGTATCAATCGAGGGGAAGGCCTGCCGGCCACCTCCCCCGATTCGTATTATCCCTTCGGTGACTGGTCGAAGCTCACGGACGCCGCGGTGAATGTCCCGTCGGCGTTGGCCGAGCCCCGAATGACCACGTGGAGCCCAACGGCAAGGCTCGAGGTGGTCAGGGCCACCAGCCGATGAATCGGGACCTCATCCGGCACGCTGATCGAGGTAATGCCTTCTGTCAGCTTCATTGTCAGCGTGCGGCCCCGCACTCCCTTCACCGACTGCGCGACGACCGCATTTGTCATGGTCTGGCCGTCGGCCATCGGGAACTGGCCTTTGCGCACGATGTCCCACATCCGGGGCGCGAAGATATTGATATTCGTTGCCACCAGGGCGTTGTTGTCCCGCCGCGCGGCCACACCCACGGCGTCCCCCGCCGTGATCGCATCAAGCGTGGCGACCTGCCGGGCGAGCACCATGGTGCTGCCCTGCAGCGTGACGGACCTGCTGGTGCCGTCCGCGAGGGTGAGGGTCACAAGCGTTCCGGAGATGGCCGAGATGGTGCCGTCAATGGACGGTGCCAGGGCCGCCTGTGCGAACCCCGTCGCTCCAAAAGCCGCCAGCGCGGCCAGAATAAGGACAGTCAGACCGACCGTCCGATGAATCTTTGTCAATGCATCCTCCTCTTCCGTGCCTTCGACGAAAGCCCGGCGATACAGAGAAGGTACGTTCGCGGATGCCCGTCGTCCACAGCATCGCGACGCGTTCCCCACCCGTTGTTCGCCCCATCCCGCGGGGCTATACTTTCGGGCATATGAAGCCAGCCCTGTCCGTCCCTCGTTGCGCCGCCGCGCTCGCAATCGCCCTGTTCATCCCCGTCTCGCTTTCCGCCATTGCCTGGGACGCACCGGCATTCAGCCTCGCCGCCGCGGACGTCGCCGCTGCCGCTGCCCAGGTCCAGGGGGCCGGAAGCGACGACGTGGTGATCCTGCACGAGGAGGATGCCTTCACATTCGACGCGACCGGTGCCGCGGTCCACGTCTATCGGATCATCTACAAGATCGCCAACCGGGACGGGGTCTCGAAATGGTCGACGGCAAGCTCCTGGTGGCAGCCGTGGCGCCAGGACACGCCGCGCATCCAGGCGCGCGTCATCGGAAAGGACGGCAGGGTATCACAGCTTGACCCGGCGACAATAGCCGACAGCACGGCGCCTTCCAACGATCCGGACGTCTATTCCGACTCGCGCGTCCTCAATGCGCCTCTGCCAAGCCTGGAGCCTGGATGCGTCGTTGAATACCAGATCGTCATGGCCGACAGGGCGCCACTGCTCGCCGCCGGGAGCGTCGAGCGCATCTGGTTCGGCCACGCCGACCTCGTGCTCTCCCGGCGCCTCCTCATCGACTGCCCGGCGGGAATGGCGCTGCGCTACGCGGTGCGTGGCGCACAGGCCCTCGCGCCGGTACGCACGGAGGCGGGAGGACGGATCAGCCTCCGCTTCGACGCGGCGAACCTGACGGGTCTGAAGGACCAGGAGGAACTCCTCACGCCGGACACGCCGCCGGCGCCCTGCGTGGATTTTTCCACGGGTGCATCCTGGAAGGAGATCGCGCGGGCATACGCGCAGGTGACGGATCCGCTTCTCGACGGCGCGCCGCTCAAGGCGTACGTGCAGAGCATCACCGGCGGAGCGGCGATGAAAGCCGACGCCCTGATCGCCGCGATCCTCTATCGCGTACGCAAGGACGTGCGCTACACGGGCATCAATTTCGGCCAGAATGCCATCGTCCCCCACCCGGCGCAGGATACGCTCGCGCGCGGCTACGGGGACTGCAAGGACCAGGCCGTGCTTCTCGCTGCCGCCCTGCGCGCAGTGGGCATCGATGCGCGCCTGGCCCTCCTCATGGCAGGCGATGACACAGACGTCGCCCCCCAGCTCCCCGGTTTCGGGCTCTTCAATCATGCCATCGTATATCTGCCGAGTCAGGGGATATGGATCGACCCGACGGCGGATTTCGTCCCTCCGGGTGAGCTGCCTCTCATGGACCAGGCCCGGCGGGCGTTGATCATCACCGCGGGGACCGCTTCCCTCTCCCTCACGCCGGATCCGCCGCCTTCCCGCAACTGGTTCCGAGAAGTGCGCGAGTTCAGGCTCGCGGAGTCGGGGCCTGCCGCCGTCGTGGAGACGAGCACCATGGGTGGCAGCTTCGAAGCGTCCTACCGGGACAGCTTCGAGCGGAGCAGCTCCGCGGAGGCGCACGATCACCTGGAGAAGTACGTAAAGAGCGAATACGACGCGGATGGCCTGGCGCGCTTCAGCATGAGCGATCCGCGGGCGATGGACACTCCCTTCACATTGACGGTGGAGGCGACGGGGACGAAGGAAGGCTCCACGGACGACAGCTCGGCCATCGTCTACGTGCGGGCCGGCGATCTCGTGTCCTACCTCCCGGATTTCATCACGCGGGCAGATGCCGCGGGGACCACCTTCACCCGCAAGAATGACGTGCGGCTCTGGGAGCCGTTCGTCTGCGATTACGTCTACCACATCATCGCGCCGCCGGGATACCGGGCAGCGGCGCTCCCGCCGGATGAGACGGTCCCCCTGGGTCCGGCGCTTCTCACGAAGACATTCTCTCTCGATGCCGACGGCTCTGTCACCGGGGTCCTGCATTTGGACAGCGGGCGGCGCGTGTACACCGCGGCGGAGACCGTGGCCATGCACGATGCCGTGCGAACGTTCCTCGCGGGCCAGGCGAGCGTCGTGAGCTTCGAGCAGGTCGGGGAATCCCTGCTGGCGGCAGGCAGGTACCGCGAATCGCTAGATGAGTTCAGCGCCCTTGCAGCCCTGCACCCGGCAGAGGCCTCCCATCGCGTGCAGATCTCGCGCGTGCTCCTGGCCGCCGGATTCGGCGAGGATGCGCTGAAAGAGGCGCAGGCGGCGGTCAACCTGCAGCCGGAGCTTGCCCTCGCGCACGGCAATCTCGCCTGGACGATCCTGCACGACGAGTTTGGACGCCTTCTCACACGCGGGACGGACATCGCCCGCGCGCGATCGGAATACGAGAGCGCGCGCAGGCTCCAGCCTTCGGATTCCTCCTATGCGCGCAATCTCGCGGTCCTGGACGAGTACAACGACGCGCTGGTCCGGTACGGACCCGGTGCGAAGCTGGACGACGCGGTCACGCTGTACCGCAGCATCGAGAAAGATATCAAGGACACGGATTTCTGGCCGAATCTTTCCATCGATCTTCTCTATCTGGGCAGATTCCAGGAGATCAAGACGACGTTGAAAGAGGGGGCATCGACGCCGACGCTGCAGGCTCTCTACGTGGCAGCCTCTGCTGCCCTCGACGGCACTGCCGCCGCACAGAAGGAGGCCGCGCGTCTGGTCGCCTCTGCGGAGGACCGCCGCAAGGTGCAGAGCTCCGCCGCCCAGTTCCTCATGGACATACGCCTCTATCCCCCGAGCGCCGAGCTCATGCTCGCCGGCGCGCGCGGCACGCCGAATCTCACGCAAACGATGGCGTTCGCGGACCTGTTGAAAAACCTCACGCCGGCGGATCCGAAGCTCCTCAACGACGCCACCCCTTCGGGGCTCATCCTCCATTTCATGAGCATTCTCTTGCAGGCGGAGGGGACGACACCGGCCCTGGAGGACCTCATGGCGTCCAGCATCCGCGCGGCGCTCGCCGATCCCGGCGAACAGGCGAAGACGCAACGCACCATTGATGCGATCCGCGGCGGGGTCTCCCAGATGGCAGTCCCTGCGGACACGATGCTCGACCTCATGACCCGCTTCATCAACGTGAAGGTTCTGACCGAAGGTGCCGCCACAGCAGCCCTGGTGACCATGCCCCAGTTCCCCGCGTATACGCCGACGGTCTTCTACCTCACGAAGGAAGGGAGCGTCTATCGGATCGTGGACACGGCAGGAGACCTTGCAGGCGTCGCGCGGGAAGCAGTTGCACTGCTGGACGCGGGAAAAGTGAACGATGCACGGTCATGGTATCACCTGATTCGCACGCAGCACGCGAAAACAGCCGCATTCCCCGACGCCTCAGCCGATCCCCTCTTTTCGCTCCTGCCCGCCGACGGCGCGGGGCAGGACGCCCTGCGGCTTGCCGCGGGCGTTTCGCTCGCGCGGTCAACATCAGCCGCCGATGCGCGCCTGGGCGCGTCCATCGTCCTGCCGAAGTGGCGCGCCGAAAAAGATGCGGCACGAAGGCTCGTCATCGAGACGTCACTCGCCCATGGGCTTTTAACGGCGGACATGCTCACGGAGCTTTCGGATGTCGCGGCCGGATACCTCCGCGATGCCCCCGACGATAGCGGGGCGCTGGGCCTGGTCTGCGTGGCCACGGAGCATGCCGGCTCTCCCGCCGCTGCCGAGGCGCTCCTCCGCGCGCGCCTGGCGGCGAAGCCGGGCGATATCGGGCTGCTGCGCCTCCTGGAGGACAGGCTTGCCAGCTCCGGCCGCTACGCCGATGCGACCGCGGTGGCGGGATCCATCCTCGATTCCGGGGCGGCCGAGCTGGAGGACTACAACAACTTCGCCTGGTACGGCCTCTACATGGGCGCGCCGGACCCGGCGGTGATCGAGCAGCGGCAGCTCGTGCAGCGACTGGTGGAGGGGAATGCGGCAGAGCTGCACACCCTCGCCTGTCTCCTGGCAGATGCGGGCCGGATCCTCGAGGCGCAGGAGGTGTTCGAGAAATACCTCGATCAAAGCGGCGGGGCGCCTCCCACGTCCTCGACCTGGCTCGCTTACGGCATACGCGCGCAACGCTTCGGGCTCAGCGATACGGCGCGTTCCGCTTTCGCGCGCGTGACGATGGAGGAGCAGGATTCCGTCGACCTTGGGAACTCGTCCTGGGCACTCGCGCAGGTTCACATGAAACAGGAAGGTGCGGTGGAAAAATGAATGCCCTCCAGAAAGCGATGCTCAGCGTCAAGTTCATCGGTCTTGCCAATGGGCTGCGCTCGGTGCGCTATGCAAGGCGGCGGGACAAGCTGAACGCCGCCCTGCGCAAGGCGGAAGGCAACGGCGCAGCGGAAAGGGTCCCGGGCCGATTCGTCGGCATGACGCCTTCCCCCTCAGGGGCGGCATTCCGGTTCGACAATGCGTCCCTCGCGGTGCGCTTTCTCCTGCCCGATCTCGTGTTTTTCGCATGGGACGGCGCCGGCATGACGCCGTCGTGGGCCGTCACCGTGGACACGCCGCCGGTCGTCGATGTCGACGTTGCGGAGCGCGCGGGAGAGTACTCCCGCGTCCGCTCGGCAGCGATGGAGGCGCGTGTCATGCCGGATGGCGGCGTGTCCCTTGTGAATGCAGCCGGCGTCACCGTGCGCATCGAGCTGCCCCCGTCCTGGGCGGGCGACGAATGGACAAGCCGATGCCGGCTTGCCCCCGAGGCCGTGATCTGTGGACTGGGAGAGAGGGCGGCGCGGCTGGACCTGCGACCAGGGTCCTATCGGTGCTGGAACAGCGATGCCGGCGGAAGCTACGGTCCCGGAAAGGATCCTTTGTACATCGGCATGCCCCTCTACCTGTGCCTGCAGAGTGCCGGCTCCACCCTCGCCTTCTACGACAACCAGTTCGACGCGTCGGCCACATTCGCCGAAGACGCGGTCATGCGATTCACGGGCGGGCCGTCACGCTGGTACTGCGCCGTCGGCGCGCCATCGGTGCTCCTGGACAGGCTTTCCTGGCTTACGGGAAGGCCGGCGCTCCCGCCGCGCTGGGCACTGGGCTACATGCAGTCGCAATGGGGATGGGGCGATGAACAGGAGATGCGCAGGATCTGGTCCGGATTCAAGGCGAACGATCTTCCGGTGAGCGCGTTCGTCATGGACATCGATCACCAGCGGGGCCTGCGCACATTCACACTCGACCAGACGCGCTATCCCACGATGCCCGCCTTCTCCGCGGAGCTCGCCGCCGCAGATGCGCATTTCGTGGCGATCGTGGACCCCGGTGTGAAGCAGGAGAAGGGCTACGACGTCTACGACACGGGCAGCGCCGCGGGCGCCTTCCTGAACGGCCCCGACGGCAAACCCGTCACGGGTGTGGTCTGGCCGGGGGTATGCGTCTACCCCGACTTCACGTTGTCCGCGGCGCGCGACTGGTGGGGTACGCAGTACGCGCGGCACCTCGCACAGGGCATCGACGGTTTCTGGCACGACATGAACGAGCCTTCTGCGTTCGCCGCGTGGGGCGACATGACCCTCCCGTTGGGAACACGACACGACAACGACGGTGCGGGCGGGGACCACCGGAGCGCCCATAATATCTACGGCCATCTCATGAATCGCGCGGGCTACGAAGGCCTGCGCAGGCTCCGCCCGGACCGGCGGCCATTCATCCTGTCCCGCTCGGGCTGGGTGGGGATGCAGCGCACCGCATGGACGTGGACGGGTGACACCCAGACCTCCTGGGACATGCTGGGCCAGACCATCTCCACGGTGCTGGGACTCGGCCTGAGCGGCCAGCCATTCGCCGGCCCGGACATCGGCGGCTTCTCGGGAAGCCCGTCCCCCGAGCTTTTCACCCGCTGGCTGCAGCTCGGTTCATTCATGCCCTTTTTCAGAACACATTCGGCTTTCTTCCTGCCGCGGCGCGAGCCGTGGGAGTTCGGGCCGGATGTTCTGGCCATTGCTCGCGAAACGCTCAAGCTCCGCTATCGCCTGCTTCCCTACTGGTACACTGCCGCCTGGCAGGCGCATGAGACGGGCGCGCCAATGCTCCGGCCGCTTTTCTGGGTGGATCCTGTGGACGCAGAGCTCTGGAAGGTGGATGACGCCTTCATGGCAGGGGATTCCCTCCTTGTCGCCCCGGTCCTGGCAGACGGCGGCCGACAGCGCACCGTGCGGCTGCCGCGGGGCACATGGTTCGAGTGGGAAACCAATCGACCGATAGAAGGAGGCCGGACGGTCCCACTCGAGGCGCCGCTCGCCAGGATTCCCTTCTTCGTGCGGGAGGGCTCCGTCATACCCGACGTCACGGGCAAGGCGTTGATGCTTCACCTGTACCCACCGGATGCGGGCACGGAGCGCCTGAGCCTGCTGTATTCCGATGCGGGCGACGGGTATGAGGCAGGCAGGTTGGACCATTTCACCTTCCGCGGAACCCAGGCAGAGGCGGAGCTCGCATGGACGCACGAGGGCGGCCATCCGTGGCCGTACGAATCGATCGTGCTCCAGCTGCATGGCGCCCCTGCCAATCGAATCCTGATCGATGGAACCGAGACGGCAGCCGTCAACGGCAGGATCGAGCTGCGGAGCTTCGCACGGCTCACCATGAAGCGGTAAGACGGACCCCCTTGCCTTCCAGGCGGGTCATGCGGAATGATGCGGTGAAGGAAATCTGAAGGGGGGATCGATGCATTCAGCGCACGCGCTCCATGCCGCCCTGGAAAGCCCACGCGGCACCGGTGTGCTCCGACATCTGTACGGGGAGAGGCCCGATGTCGTCGCGCACCAGAAGAAGCGCTATGCGGCCCTGATAGACCGTTTTACCGCCCATTTCCCACTCGATGCGAAGCTCTGCATCTTCAGCGCCCCGGGCCGGACGGAGGTCGGCGGCAATCATACGGACCACAATGCCGGCCGGGTGCTCGCCGCGGCGGTCGACATGGATGCCGTTGCGGTCGTGGCCCGAAGCGACGAGCCGCGCATTATCGTTGAAAGCGACGGCTACAGCCGCCAGGAAGTCGCCCTCTCCGGGCTTGCCGTCCGTGAGGCAGAGGCAGGGACGACCAAGGCGCTCACCCGGGGCGTTGCCGCGCGCTTTGCCTCGCTGGGGCATGCTGTCGGCGGTTTTCACGCCTGCGTCACGAGCTCGGTCCTCAAGGGCTCGGGACTCAGCTCCTCGGCGTCGTACGAGGTGCTGATCGCCACGATCCTCAACACGCTGTACAACGCGGGGCGCATCGAGGAGACGGAGATCGCCCGTATCTGCCAATACGCGGAGAACAGCTACTTCGGCAAGCCCTGCGGGCTCATGGACCAGACCACGAGCGCCGTCGGTGGATTCGTCACGATCGATTTCAAGGATTTCACCCGACCGGTGGTGCGTCAGATACCCTTCGACCTTGCGGCGAGCGGGCTCTCCCTGGTCATCGTCAACACGGGGGGAAGCCACGAAGACCTCACGGAGGATTACGCCGCGATCGAGCGCGAGATGAAAGACGTCGCGCGCGCCCTCGGCGCCCGGGTGCTCCGGGAGCTCACGCGCGAGCGTGTGCTTGCCGACATACCGATGCTGCGAAAGAAGGTGGGCGATCGTGCGATCCTTCGGGCGCTGCACTTCTTCGCGGATGACGCGCGCGTCGTCCAGCAGGTCACGGCGCTGGAGGAGGGGCGCGTCATGGATTTCCGCCGTCTCGTCGTCGAAAGCGGCGAAAGCTCGTGGATGCTGCTGCAGAACTGCTATTCGAACCGGTTCGTCGATCAGCAGGGCGTCTGCATTGGACTGGCGGCCAGCCAGGTTTTGCTCGACGGCATCGGCGCCTGGCGCGTGCATGGGGGGGGCTTTGCCGGGACCATCCAGGCATTCGTGCCGACCTCCGCGCACAACGGGTATCTCGAGGCCATGGAGGCGCTCTTCGGCCCGTTCTCCTGTCACGACCTGACGATCCGCCCTGTCGGCGCACTGATGCTCGATCTCCTGTAGCGGCGCCGTGTTCACGGCCGGCCTATCCGCCGCCCCGCGGCGCATAGTATCTTCCGCCTATGAAGCCCGGCTTCGGCGGAAACTACCATACGCATACGCATCACTGTGACGGCAATGGCGAGCCGCAGGACTACGCGGAGTCGGCAATCAGCAAGGGTATGAAATGGCTGGGATTCTCCGGCCACAACGTCCTTCCCTTCCCGACTGACTGGACCATGCCGGAGAAGAACCTGGAAAGCTACAGACGCGAGGTGCGCGAGGCCGCGGCGCGCAACGCGGGCAGGATAGAGATATTCCTCGGCATCGAAGCCGACTACATCCCCGGAGTGAGCTCACCCGTGCATCCGCGGATCAGGGACCTCGGCTGGGACTTCATCATCGGCTCGGTCCATTTCGCCGCGCCCGCGGGGGGCGACCATTCGTGGACGGTCGACGGCTCCGGGGATGAGTTTGACGCCGGTCTGCACCGCGTGTACGGCGGGGACGTCCGGGCGCTGGTCGAACGATACTATGCCCTAGTCGCGGAAATGGCGGCCGAGGCGAAGCCCGACATCATCGGGCATTTCGACGTCGTGAAGAAGAACAACAGGAACGCCGACTACTTCAGGGAAGACGAGCCGTGGTACCGGGCGGCGGTCCTGTCGGCGCTCGAGGCGGTGGCGCGGTCGGGCAGCGTCGTGGAGATCAATACCGGCGGCATCGTGCGCAATACAAGCGGCGCCTTCTATCCATCCGAATGGATCCTGAGGGAAGCGCGCGGCATGGGCATCCCGACAATGGTGAACGCCGACGCGCACAGGCCGCAGGACATCGATGGATGCTTCGACCAGGCCGCAGCCCTGCTCCGCGGCGTCGGTTATTCGTCCCAGCGCCAGCTCACGTCCGCCGGCTGGATGGACGTGCCGCTGCCGGAGTAGCAGGCGCGGCAGGTGCGGACGCCGGCGCCGCATCGCGCGGGGTCGCGCCCCGGTCAGGGACTACATCGCGGCGTACACCCGGGACAGCCTCTCCATGCCGGCTTCGATCGTCGCCACGTCGCAGTTGGAGAAGTTCAGCCGCAGCGTGTTCTCACCGCTGCCGTCCGTGAAAAATGCGCTGCCCGGAACAAATGTCACTTTCTGCGCCAGCGCCTTCTCGAAGAAGGAAAGCGCCGACATGCCATTCGGGAGCGTCATCCAGAGGAACATGCCGCCTTCCGGCTCGGTGCAGGAGACCTCTTTCGGGAAAAAGGCGTGGACGGCGCCGACCATGGCGTCGCGCTGCCTCTTGTAGGCGGCGCGGATGCGCGCGATGTATCCGTCCACATCGGCGCTGCAGAGGTAGCGGTGCACGATACGCTGCGTGAGCTCGTTCGAGTGCAGGTCCGCCGCCTGTTTTGCAACGACGAGATTCTCCATCACGTCCTTGCCGGCGCAGAGCCAGCCCAGACGCATGCCAGGGGAGACAATCTTCGAGAATGTACCCAGGAGCACCGCTCTTTCCGTCCCTGACCCGTCTTCCGCCATGCAGGTCCGGATGGAAGGCAGATCGCGGCCGATGAACCGGATCTCCCCGTAGGGGTCATCTTCCACGAGCACGGTGGTGGAGCCGGCCATCGCACGGGACGTTTCACGCCGCCTCGCCTCCGTGTAGCTTATGCCTGAAGGGTTCTGGAAATTGGGGATTGCGTAGAACAGCTTGGGCGATTCGGTGCGCAGCGCCTCCGTCAGCGCCGGGATGGAGACTCCCCCCGTGTCGAGCGGGAGTGCCCGAAAATGCGGCTCGAAAAGACCGAAGCACTGGATTGCCGCCAGGTAGGAGGGGCTTTCCACGAGGACGCTGTCCCCGGCATCGATGAAAACCTTTGCCACCAGGTCGAGGCCCTGCTGTGAACCGTTGAGGATGAGAATGTCCTCCGGGGCCACTTTCGTTCCCCGCGCCGCGTAACGCTCGGCGATCTTTTCGCGAAGCGGTGGGTACCCTTCCGTCGTTGCGTACTGCAAGGCGGAATCCCCGTCGCGGGAGAGCACGCTGCGCGCCGCCTCTTCGAGCTCACGGACGGGAAAGAAGCGCGGGTTGGGGAGGCCACCGGCAAATGAGATGATCGTCGGGTCCACCGCTGCCTTCAGGATCTCGCGGATGAAGGAGCGGTGAACGCTCGCCATGCGGTGTGCGAAATTGACCATGAAAGATACTGCACGACGAGGCGCACACTGTGCAAGCCCGGCCACGGTAGTCCGTGGCATTTTGGCCCGGCCGCGCTACAGGACGGGCTGGTCCAGGGAGGGACTGTCAGCAGGGTCCGGCGGCGCGCGGCGGATGGCGTCCACCACGGCGTCTGTCGCGGGCGGCTCGACGGCCCCGCGGTCGAAGCGCCGGTCGGGGAAAAGGATGGAAAGGGCATCAAGCACGGAGTCGGCGAAATGAAAGTCCAGCGCCTGGAGCACCTCGGGGGGAATCTCCTCCAGGTCCTTCTCATTGCGCTGCGGCAGGAGCACGCGCGTCATCTTGTAGCGGTGCGCGGCCAGAACTTTCTCCTTCACGCCGCCAATGGGAAGAAGGCGTCCCGTAAGAGTGATCTCCCCGGTCATCGCGAAGCCGGGCGTGACAGGCACGCCGGCAACCGCGGACAGCAGCGCCGCGGCGAGCGTGATGCCGGCGGACGGTCCGTCTTTCGGTATCGCGCCTTCGGGAACATGGATGTGGATGTCGCGGTCCTTGGTGAACCCGGGATCGATGCCCAGTGTCGCATGATGGGCGCGGAGGAACGTGAGCGCGGCCTGCGCGCTTTCCTTCA
>PMDT01000166.1 GCA_003154555.1 Spirochaetaceae bacterium | reverse complement strand
CGCTCGCCAACGCGCGGGGAAAGGCATACGTGGCGGCCATGCAGGACTTCTTCGACGCGCTGCCGCTCTTCGTGATCCACAAGAGCTTCCTCGCCGTGCATGCCGGGCCGGCCCGGGGCGGCATCACGCGCAACGAGCTCATCAATGTCCGTCATTTCGAGAATTACCTCTGGCAGCTCACGTGGAACAGGCTGAACGAGACCCGGTCCACGCCGAGCATGAAGGAGTACGGCCCCGAGGACCTGGACGAGATGCGCCGTCTCCTCGGCAGCCCCCGCGACATCCCGATCTTCGTCGGGCACAACCCCATGTGGAAATGGGGGGACCAGGACTCGATCTGGATCGATGCCCTGGGCTGCCACGACCACGTCATCCTGTACGCGACCCTGGACACCAAGTGTCCGTACATCTCGGTGCAGGGCTCGTCAGCCTACACCGTGAAGTACGCCGCGCTCGAGCACAAGGAGCGGCATTTTGTGCTCGATGACTACCGATAGAACCGCACGGGACGGAGCGCTGCAATGACCTCGACCAACTATGCCGACGTGAAGGGCTTCCTCCACGACGATGAGCTCATCCGGCTGCTCTGCGCGGACCGCTCGTACGGGCAGCTTTTCGACGCCTTCATGGGAGACGACTTCCTTTCCGTCGACAAATCGATGAAGGTCCCTTTTTTCGCGGAAGTGCGGGACTACGTCGGGGCCGTCGAGCGCGCCGATGCGCGGGCGCACTGGATCGTGAAGGCAATCGACGCGGAGGACATCCTGGCACCCGCAATGGGGGCTATCTGCTTTTTCCTGGATTTCTTCACGCACACCATCTCCGCGCCGACGATCATCACGCGCATCGACGGTGAGCTCTACAAGGCCACGCGCGTGATCACGCATGCCGAGCAGCTCACGGGCGCCAACTACACGGACATTCCGCAGCTCAAGGAGCAGCTCGTGCTGGACCTCGTCAACCGCTGGATCTATGGCGACGAGGACCGCAACCCGAACAACTACATGATCCGCTATACGTCGCGCAACGACCAGGTGATCATCGCCATCGACTTCTCCAATGTGGACCTCCTCCATCCCGGCACCAAGATTACAGGCAATCCGAAGGCCTTCGGGTGGGAGAGGAGCGAAAAGACGCGCTACCTCACGCCGTTGAAGGTCGAGCATTTCCAGGGCTACACGATGCGGTTCTTCGACATGCGCTTCAGCGGTTTCCGGGCCGTGGGAAAGAAGATGCTCCTGGACCTGTGCAAGGCGTGCCTGCGCTTCCATCCCGACCGGGTGAAGCTTTCCCGGACCATGGCGGACAACATCCTGCAGCGCATCGACTACGTGCACGATTATTTTGCCGGCAAGTTCCCGCGCGATGCCGCCGCGGAAAAGGACGACAAGTACAGCGCAATGGGTGACACATTCACGCGCATCTACAAGGAGAAGCGCTAGCACCCTGCCGGCGCGATCCATGTTTTCGCAGCGCGTTCCCGCGCTCCATTCGGTCAATCCGCTGTCCCGGCTCATCGAGGAAAAGCGCCGCAGAGGGGAGCCTGTCATCGATCTCACGGAGTCGAACCCCACGCGCTGCGGCTTTCTCTACGACACTGATGCGATCCTGCGCGCTATTGCCAGCCCGGCCTCCCTGCTCTACGATCCTCACCCCCAGGGGCTGCAGGGCGCGCGCGAAGCGATCGCGGCTTCCTATCAGACGCTGGGGGAGGTCGTGACGCCGGATTCCCTCTTTCTCACCTCCGGCACGAGCGAGGCATACGGTCACCTCTTCAAGCTCCTTGCCGATCCCGGCGACGACATCCTCGTGCCGGTGCCCGGGTATCCGCTCCTGGAGGTGCTCACGCGCCTGGACGGNNNGAGCTGAAGGGCATCGCCGCGATCTGCCGGCGGCACGGCTGCGCGCTTATCGTCGACGAGGTGTTTTCAGGATACGCGAAGGGCCCCGATGCCACGCGCGTCGCCACCGCCGTCGGGCACGACGCGGCGCTGACATTCGTCCTGGACGGATTCTCCAAGATGCTCGGCCTTCCCCAGGCAAAGTTGTCGTGGATACACGTTTCGGGACCCGACGGTCTGCGCGCCGAGGCCTCTGAAAGGCTCGGCTTCGTCACGGACGCGTATCTCTCCGTCGGAGCCCCGGTCATGAACGCCGTGCCCGGCCTGCTCGCCGGGCGCGAGGCGCTGCAGGCGCAGATTCAGAGCCGGCTGGCGGAGAACGAGGGCGAGCTCGTGCGGGCGCTGGCGCCCGCGGGAGGGGTCGAGGTTCTCGGGCGCGAGGGCGGGTGGTATGCGGTCGTCCGCCTGCCCGAATCACTCGGCGACGAGAGCCTGGCTCTCGCGCTTCTGGACCGGGATGGCGTGCTGGTGCACCCCGGCTATTTCTACGACTTCCCGGCCGGGTCGCACCTCGTGCTCAGCCTGCTCCCGCGCGCGGAGCTTTTCCGCGAGGGTGCGCGGCGTCTCGTCGATCGTGTCGTGAAGATGCGGACGGGAAACGATCAGCCGTAGGTATATTCAGGCGGGATGCCGAACTTCGGATCTTTTGCCTTTTCCAGTATCACTTCCGTGATCGACTGCTTCAGGGTCCGCTTGTGGTCGAAGAAATCGCTCCTGATGCGTCCCGCCTGCGCGGCGACGTTCCTCTTGTCCAGATTCGTTTCATGCGGCATGTCGAGGTCCGCGAAGCAGCCCAGGACGTCGAGGATGGCGCGGTTCAGCGGCCAGTCCTGGTCCTGCGTCTCATCGAGGAATTTCCCGAGGCTGTTGACCTCTTCAATGGTCGCCGGGTAGAGCTGGTAGCCTTCCTCCGCGGACGTGTACACCTTGAACAGGAAGCCGAGGAAGACACGGAGCGACTTTTCATAGATCTCGTTGCTCTTGAAGTCGGCGAATGTCTCAAATGTCGACTTCACGATGAACGGGTTGGGCGCGACGCAGTCGAAATAATGTTCAGGCTGCTGACCCGTCAGGAGCACGTCGATGGCGTAGCGGTTGTTGCTCGCCAGCATGTTGATGTAGAGCGGGTAGTTGTCGGGATTGATGCCGAGCTTGTTGAGAAAGCTCGCGTACGCCCAGAGGGCGTTGGCCGCGCGCGGGGTGGCGCTGTCGAGTATCTCCGAGATGTAGCGATGCTTCAGGAAGTCCACGTACTCTTTCGAGACGCGGCCGACCTTGACTTCTTCCTTCAGCTTCTGAAAATCCATGAATGGCCCCCGCGTAACCGGCGGGGCGCGGCGCGCGCCGCGCCCCGTCTTCCGTGCTAGTTCGACGACCTCTTGCGCGGCGTGCCGCTGTCCGAGGCTTTCTTTGCCGCCGGTGCCGGCGCCGCTGCTTCCTTCGGCCCGGTCTGGCCGCGCGAAGAGACGCGGATGTTGATCTGCTCCTTCGCGACTTTGTCTTCCTGCGCCAGCTTGGACTTCGTGAACTCCATCACCTTTCGGGGGGCCACCTCGAAATCCTTGTAGCTCATGCGCGCCAGGAGAACGGGCGGAATCACCTCGTTCAGGTGCTTCGTGCTGTCAAAGAAGAAGTTGCGGATTTCGTTGGAGTGGATGGCGACCTCTTCCATGTCGCGGTTCGTCTCATCCAGGCCCTCCAGCTGCGCCACCTTTTCCAGGATGTCGAGGATGCAGCGGTTGAGGGAGTCTTCCTGGCCCGCCTCTTCATCGAGGTGCTTGCCCAGGGCGTTCAAGTCCGACACCGTCAGGCTGTAGATCTTGTACCCGTCGATGGGCACGTTGTACGCCGCCTGGAGGATGCCGAGCACGACGGAGAGCGACTTCGCGTACAGGCCCCCCGGGTGCCTTTCCGCCAGCAGGTTGAAGGACGCCGTGAGGAGCTGGTAGTTGGGCTGGATGGAGC
>PMDT01000274.1 GCA_003154555.1 Spirochaetaceae bacterium | reverse complement strand
AGGAACTTCATGTCCTGGCCGCCGATGTCGAGTATCGCATCCACGCCGGCCAGGAAGCTCGCCGCCGCGGTGTAATGGGCGATAGTCTCCACTTCTCCGGTGTCCATGCCCAGCGCCGCGGTGATCAGTGCCTCGCCATAGCCGGTGGCGCATGACCGGGAGATCCATGCCCCGGCGGGCATCGCCCGGCGCAGCTCCGTGACCATGTGCACGGCGAGTGCCAGGGGGCTGCCCCCGTTGGCAGCATACGCCGACCACGCCAGTGCCCCCGATGAGTCGACGAGCGCCGCCTTTGTCGTGGTCGATCCCGCATCGATGCCGAGGAAGCAGGCACCCGTCACCGAGGCGAGCTCCACCCGGCGTGTACGCGCCATCCCGTGCCGCGCGCGGAAGGAGGACAGCGCCGCATCATCCGCGAAAAGCGGCTGCAGCCTCTCCACCTCGGGTGAAGATTCGTGGCAGAGCCCGCGCGCACGCTCGCGCAGCTCCCCCAGGGAGACCGCGGGGCCCTGTTCCGCTTCAATTGCCGCACCCATGGCGACAAAGAGATGCGCGTGCGCGGGCACCCGAACCCTGTCGGGCTCAAGCTTCAGCGTTTCGATGAAGAGCCGACGCGTCTCCGGCAGGAAGTGCAGCGGCCCGCCGAGGAATGCCACCGTGCCGCGGATTGGCTTTCCGCAGGCCAGGCCGCCAATGGTCTGGTTGACCACTGCCTGCAGGATGCTCGCCGCGATGTCCTCGCGTCGCGCGCCTTCATTGATGAGCGGCTGCACGTCGGTCTTGGCGAACACGCCGCAGCGCGCCGCGATGGGGTAGATGGTCTGGTGCCCGCGGGCGAGCTCGTTGAGGCCCTCCGCGTCGGTGGAGAGCAGGGACGCCATCTGGTCGATGAACGCGCCCGTTCCCCCGGCGCAGGTCCCGTTCATGCGCTGCTCGAGGCCCCCGCTAAAGTACGTGATCTTGGCGTCCTCGCCGCCCAGCTCGATAGGATTGATGAAATTGGCCGTGCCGATTTGTACCGCCTTTGCGCCGGCGATCANNTCCAGCGAGTCGCAGGCCGCCTCGATCACGGCGACAAGCGTGCCGCGGACGTCGGCCTTGTGACGCTGGTACGTGTGGAAAAGCAGGGCGTCATCCGCTCCCAGGACAACGAGCTTCACGGTTGTGGATCCGACGTCGATGCCGACGCGGAGGATGGGGGAGATCACGAGGCCTCGGACTCCTTCATCCAGTAGTCACGGCCTCCGCCTTCACGGTCCATGAGCCCGTACTCCACGAGGCTCCGCCGCAGACGCGCGGTGTCATCGCTGTAGCGCAGGAGGATCTGGTTCACCTTTTTCTCGCTGTAGCGCACGCCGGGCTGGAACTCGCGCAGNNAGGTACTTCTTTTCCTGCGTGGGGAACGCTGTGAACCTGCCGTCGGGACCCGTGAAGCTCGCCAGCACCTTCTTGTCAAAGGACCCCAGGTCGATGCCCTCCGCGAGCTCGGGGAGGCGCTCCGTGCGCAGGAGCCGACGCGCCATTCCGGAAAGCGCATCGAGCTGCAGGGAGTAGACGCTGTAGTGGCCGTCGGCGCGGGCGCTGACCAGCTCCGCTTCCGCAAGCCGCGACAGGTGGTGCGACACGGTGGATTCCCCCAGGCCCAAAAGCGCGGAGAGCTGCTCCACCGTGTAGGCGCGCTGGGAAAGGAGCCCCACGATCTTCAGCCTGTTGGCATCCGCGAGGGCCCGGAAGAAGCCGAGAAGCTCGGCGTTCGGTATTTCGTTCGTTTCTATGGCCATGAAATCAATTTGACATATATCGAATCGATTGTCAAGNNGAAGACGGGGAGCATGCGCGCGTAGCAGCGCGCCCTGTCCTGGTCCGGCTCGATCGTTTCCGCCGGAGTCACGATGCGAGCGGCTTCCTCGATGCCTGAAAAAAGGCCGACGCCCACCCCGCCCGCGATGGCTGCGCCGACGGATGTGGCCTCCTCCATGTAGGAGAGTGTCGTCACCGGTCGATTCAGGACATCGGCAAAGATGCCGCGCCAGAGGCCGCTGCGCGCGCCGCCCCCGATCATTCGGAAACCTTCCGCGTGCAGGCCCCGCTCGCTGAAGGCATCCGCGATCAGCCTCATGTTGAACGCCACCCCCTCCATGACGGCGCGCGCCATGGCGCCGCGCTCATGCGCGTGTGAAAGCCCGATGAAACAAGCCCGTGCCTCCGCGCTCCACCAGGGGCATCTTTCCCCGATGAGATAGGGCAGGAAAATGAGGCCATTGCTTCCCGGCGGGACGTGCGCGGCTTCCTTTTCCATTTGTGCATAAGCCGACGCTCCGTCAGCCGCCCCGCCTCGCGCCTCCCCGGCAGTCGCCGACTCCGCGAACCATTGCAGCGCCCCGCCGGCTGACTGCATCGAGCCGCATGGGAAGTACAGCCCCCGGCGGAAATGGAAGTAGGTGGGGATGCGCGCCTCGGGGTCCGGAAGCGGCCGATCGCTCGCCGTTGCCATCCATCCGGAGGTTCCCAGGCAGATGTACGAATCCCCCGGCCGAACGACCCCGGCTCCGCAGGTTGCGCACGCCCCGTCACCCGCTCCCATGACAACGGGCGTGCCGGAAACGAGCCCCGTTGCGGCTGCCGCCTCCGGCGTGACTGCTCCCACGATGCTCGTCGCCTCGTAGAGGTCCGGCAGGAGGGCAGCGGGAATGCCGGCAGCATCGAGCATCTCCTCCGACCACCGACCCGTCTGGATATCCAGGAGATTCATGCCGCTTGCATCGGAAAGATCGGTGAAGGTCCCGCCCGTCAGGCGCAGGACGACGAAGTCCTTCACGTGGATGAACTTCGCGGCGGCGCGGAAGATCTCGGGTTCGTTCCGCCTGATCCACATGATCTTCGCGGCGGAATATGACGGGCTGGGCCGGTGACCGGTGATCTGGAAAACCCGCGCCGCGGGCACCCGCTCAACAAGCTCGGCCGTCTCCCGGGTAGCGCGCTGGTCGGCCCAGATGATGGCAGGCCGCAGGGCGCGACCGTCCTTGTCGACCGGCAGCGCGGCCTGCATGTGTCCCGAAAAGGAAACGGCCGCAATCTGCGACGCCTGTCTTCCGCTCGCGGCGAGGAGCTCGCGCGTCGATGCGCAAAAGGCAGTCCAGTAGTCATTCGCATCCTGCTCGGCCCAGCCAGGACGCGGGTACCGTGTCGGGTAGGAGGCAGATGCCGAGCCGGTCAGCGCACCCCGCGCATCGAAGAGAGTCGCCTTGTCGCCGGTGGTGCCCAGGTCGTGCGCGAGGATGAGGTCCGCCATGCGCGGAGTATAGCACCCGGGAGCACATCGCGCCCGCCGGGCCGACGGGCTCTGCGGCGCGGCGGTCACTCCGCTTGCCGCCCGCGCCGCGCCCGGGGCATACTCACCGGGATGGCATCAATAACAAGTGCGCAGGTGATTGCCGCGGCGCGCGCTCATCGCGACGCGACCGCCCAGACTCTCTCCTCCATCGTGAAGATACCCTCCTTCAGCGGCAAGGAGGAGGCCGTGTGCAGAAAGATCGCCGCGCTCTGCACGGAAGCGGGTTGTGACGAGGTCCGCATCGACGGTCTGGGCAACGTGATTGCGCGGGTCGGCAAGGGTCCGCGGAAGATCGCCTTTGACGCGCACGTCGACACGGTCGGGGTGGGGGACCCGTCACGCTGGGCGACCGATCCATTTTCCGGTCTCATCCGCGACGGTTTCGTTCTTGGCCGGGGCGCGGCGGATCAGAAGGGGGGAGCCGCCGCCATGATCGTGGCGGCCCGCATTCTGAAAGAAGCCGGTTACAACGGGGCATTCAGCGTCTATTTCACCTTCACGGTGCTGGAAGAGGACTGCGACGGCCTGTGCTGGCGCTACCTCATCGAGAAGGAGGGGCTGAGGCCGCAATTCGCCGTCTCCACGGAGCCGACGAGCTGCCGCCTCTATCGCGGCCACCGCGGTCGGATGGAAATCGAGGCGCAGGTGCGGGGTATCTCCGCGCATGGCTCGGCGCCAGAGCGGGGGGAGAGCGCCGCCTACAAGACCGCCCGCGCGGCCCTCGCGGTGGAAAGAATGAACGAGACTCTCGCCACGGACGAGTTCCTGGGCAAGGGGACAGCAGTTGTTTCCCGCATCGACGCGCACGGGCCCAGCCAATGCGCCGTTCCTGACCAGGGATCGCTCTACATCGACCGCAGGCTCACGTGGGGGGAAACCGCCGAGCAGGCGCTCACCCAGGTGCGCACCGCCATGGCAGGCGACGTGGAGAAGGTGGCCATGCCCCGGTACGAGGGTAAGGGGTGGAATGGCGCGCGATACGACCAGGAACTCTACTTCCCGACGTGGAAGATCGCGGAGGATCACCCGCTCGTGACCGGCGGTCGGGAGGCGTACCACGCGCTCTTCGGCCGGCAGCCCGAGGTCGGGAAGTGGACTTTCAGCACAAACTGTGTCGCCATTTGCGGCGTGCATGGGATCCCCTGCATCGGCTTCGGCCCCGGCGACGA
>PMDT01000071.1 GCA_003154555.1 Spirochaetaceae bacterium | reverse complement strand
GCGGGGAGCTGGAAGCAGAGTGACTTGCCCGCGCCCGTCGGCAGAACAACGATCTGGTCCCTGCCTTCGAGAATGTTGGACATCACGAATCGCTGGATCGGGTACAGGTAGCTCACGCCAAAGGCGCGCAGGGCGGTCTCTTCCAGCGGGTCGGCAGCGACATGCACGAGCTCCGGGTCGTTCATGGAGACGGCTCACTTTCTTATTCCATCCGCAAGGGCTCCATCCGCCCGGGACAAGGAGAGCGACGGATGCGGGCTCAGGCTCCCTGCGGCGAGGCTTTGGGCTTTCCCTGGATGCTCTGGCGGAAGAAGTAATCATCCACAATTTCAATGAGCTCGGGTGTGAACTCCACTGCCATGACCACGATCAGCTCATTCCCGTCGGCCCTCTGCAGCTCGGTTACTTTTCCGCTCGCCGTGAACTGGTACACCTGAAAGTACAGCCGCGCCGAGCAGGCATCTCCTTCGGCAAGCGCCGTCGGCGGGGCAGAGATCCGAAGGGAAAGGCAGTTGACGGCCAGCGACACCAGGGTCGCCCGGGTCTTGCCGGCCCCGACGACCAGCTCGACGTAGTTGTTGAAACGCATGAGCTTGGAGGCAGGCTCGTCAACGGTGATCGTCTTGCCGCTGAAATTCTCGTACTGGCTCTTCAGACCTTCGAAGGCGGTGATATAGTCGCCGATGATCTCCACCAGGTCGTTCGGGCACGCCTTGATGATGGCATCCATCATGCAGACGTTCTGCTTGCCTTTCACCGGTCCGATGCGCTCGATGGAGCCGCGGAGAAAGAGATTGAGGGGCTTCTTGTTGCCCGTCTTCTGGAAGGTCAGGTTGATGGAGCAGAGCTTCTTCTGGAACTGCTGAAAGAAGGTGATCTCCTGGGCGCTCAGGACGACGAGGAATATCCCCCGCTTCATGGAGAGCTGNNTACGGGGTGAAGCGGATCGGCTGATCGGCGAGTTTTTCCATGTAGGTCTGGACCCGCGTTTTTGCCATGGGGGTATAGTAGAGCGACAAGGGGCTCCTGATCAAGCGCAACCGCGCCGACGCCCCGCCCCGGGGCCGCATTCTTGACCTCGCGGTGCAAATCACCGATTCTCACTTCTATGTTCCCCCCGCTTGCGGAAGGAAAGTTGCCGACAGAGCTTCTCGCGCGCCTTCTTCGCCACACGTCCCGTTCGCCGCTCCTTGCCGTCGGCGCCGAGCCGGGCGAGGACGCCGCGGTAGCCCCGGGCGCGTCAACGATCGTCATCACGAGCGACCCGATCACGTTCACCGGGGATCGCATCGGGGCGTACGTTGTCGCCGTGAATGCCAACGACATCGTCGCCATGGGAGGCGTTCCCCGGTATCTCAGCACGACGCTGCTCCTTGCCCCGGGCACGACGGAACAGGACCTGGAGCGCATCTTCGCCGACATCGCGGATGCATGCGAAAAGGCGGGTATCCTCTGGGTCGGCGGTCATACCGAGGTCACCCCGGTGGTCCGGCGGACCGTGGTGAGCGGGCACGCGGTCGGTTTTCTTTCGCGCGCCCCGCTTTCCACGGGCGGCGCCCGTCCCGGGGACCGACTCTGCATGACCAAGTGGGTTGGCCTGGAAGGCACGACGACAATCGCACGCGAGCGGCTGCGGGAGTCCCGGCGAGCGCTCGGTGAGGAGCGCTGCAACGCGGTGGTAGGCTGGCTCGATGACCCCGGCATCTCCATCGTCCGGGAGGGCAGGGTGCTCGACGGGTGTCCCCTCTCCAGCGGGCACGATCCGACCGAGGGTGGGGTCGCCGTCGGCATCCAGGAGATCTGCCGGCGCAGCGGTGCGGGCGCGATCGTCCGTTACGAGTGCCTGCCGATCCGCGAGGAGACGAGGCTGCTCTGCGACTGTTTCGGCATGGATCCCCTGGGGCTCCTCTCCTCGGGCGTCTTTCTCTTCACGGCGGGGGCTGCCGAGGCGGAGGACGCCTGCCGAAGACTGTCGGCCGCCGGCATACCGGCCGCGATCATCGGCGAGATCACCGCGCCGGGAAGCCCCGTTCTCCTGGAGCGCGACGGCGCGCGCCGGCCCATGGCCTACTCGGAAAGGGACGAGATCGTGAAGCTCACATCTGCCCTTGTCCGCGGCGTCTGATCGGGCTGTACAAAACCGGTCTCTCCCTATACCCTCCATCCCGGAGGCAGACCAGCAGTTCTCATTTTGGACCTTCCTGAGGTCTGGAACGGGTATACACACTTTGAAAACGACCTTCATGGGACAAAATGAGAACTGCTTTGTTCAGTCACCATACTGAGAATCGCTGGAGGCAGACGCGCGTCATGGACACCCCTAAAGTTGTTCTCATCACCGGAGCCTCGACAGGAATCGGCAAGGCCTGCGCCGAGTACCTGGGCGCCCGGGGCTATCGCGTGTACGGCACCAGCCGCCGCGGCCCGGAGTCACCCACGGCAACAGGCCCTTTCACGATGATCCGCATGGACATCACCGACAACGCCTCGGTGAAGAAGGGCGTTGACACGATCGCCGGGCGGGAAGGCCGCATCGACGTCGCTTTCAACAATGCCGGGGCCCACGTGGTTGGACCCATCGAGGACGTCTCCATCGCGGATGCCGAGACGAGTCTCCAGACGAATTTCTTCGGCGCGCTGCGTGTCTGCAAGGCTGTCATTCCTCTCATGCGTGCGGCAGGCGGCGGGAGCATCATCAACATGAGCTCGGTGGGTGGCGTCCTGAGCCTGCCGTACCAGGGCATCTATGGCGCGGGGAAGTTCGCGCTGGAAGGCATGACGGAGGCGCTCCGGGTCGAGGTGCGGCATTTCGGGATCCGCGTCTCCGTGATCGAACCGGGGGACATCCGCACGCAGGACTGCCGCAGCGTCAGTTTCGCCACCTCCGCGTACGAGCCCTGGTTCAGCACCGCCGTGAAGCTGTACGAGGCCGACGAGAAAAAGGGTTATCCCCCGGAGAAGATCGGGCCGCTCGTGGAGCACATCATGAACAGCCCGAATCCAAAGCTTCATTACAGCTTCGGCAGGGCATTCCAGTCGATGGTTCCTTTTTTAAAGCGCGTGACGCCGCAGCGCCTTGCGCAGTGGCTGTTCTGCCAGATGTACAAGACCTGAAAGGCACGGGCAGCAATTCTCAGTATGGTGACTGAATGATGCAGTTCTCATTTTGTCCCACGGTAAACGGCCGTTTTTAAAGTCTGCATACCCGTTCCAGACTTCAGGAAAGTCCACAATGAGAACTGCTGGGCACGGGGCCGGTTCAGCTCACGAGGTCCGGTTTCTTTTCCCAGATTTTCGATTCGATGAAGATGGTCACCAGGTCCGGGTCGAGCTTCTTTTCCTTGACTTCGATATTCAGGATGTCCAGCGCCTTCTGCGCGGGTACTGCCTTCTTGTAAGGACGGTCGCTCGCCGTGAGCGCATCGAAGATATCGGACACCGTCATCATGCGCGTCTGGATGGGGATCTCGGGGGAGTGGATGCCGCGCGGGTAGCCGTCGCCATCCAGCTTTTCGTGGTGGCCGTAGGCGATGGCGGGGATGTTCTGCATTTCCTTGGTCCAGGGGATCGTCCGCAGGAAAAGGAACGTGTGCGTGACGTGGCTTTCGATCTCCTTGCGCTCCGCCTCGTCGAGGCTGCCCTTCTTGATGCTGAGCTTCAGGTACTCGTCGTCGTTGAGGAAGGGAATGGCGTCGCCTCCCTGCTCGATGAAGCTCTTCCCGTGTATCGCTTCCAGGATCCGTGCCGGCTCTTCCGCGAGCACGGACGGCTCATTGGCCGTGACGATATTCTGCAGGAACCTCTCGATTTCCGCCATGTGGTCGGCTTCCCGGCGGTCCAGCTCCTCACGGACACGGGCATATCCCTCGGGCCCGCCGGAAAGCAGAGCTTCGAAACGCTCCTTGGTGAGCGCGTACAGCATTGCCTTCTGGATGTAGGCGAAGCGCAGCTTCACGAGATCCATCTGCGCGGGATAGAGCTTCTTCGCCTTGACCAGGACGTGCTCGCGGACGCCGACCTTGCCGAAATCGTGCAGGAGACTCGCGTAGCGGATCTCCTTGAGGTGTTCCGCGGTGAAGTGCACGCTCGCGTACGCCCCGCCGTCCAACCGGTCCACCGCCTTGGCGAGCCCGACTGTGTAAAGGGCGACCCTGTTGGAATGACCCGAGGTCGTCGGGTCCCGGGATTCGATGGCCTGGACCGATGCCTTCACGAAGCCTTCGAAAAGCGTCTCAATTTCCTCATAGAGGAGGTTGTTTTCCAGGGAAACAGCCGCCTGGGACGCCAGTGACCGAACGAGCGGCTCGATGTCGTGGCTGAAGGGAATGACCGCCTTCTCGACGTCCTCCGGTGTCTTGATGAGCACCGAGCTGTCCGTCTTCCGGTTGATGAGCTGGATGACCCCGAGGATCTCGCCCTTGTGGTCCTGCATCGGCACGGTGAGCATGCTCTTGGAGCGATACCCCGTCGACTGGTCGGGGCCGATGTTGAAGCCGTATTCCTTGTCCGCGGGGATCTTGTAGGCATCCTCGATATTGAGGACCAGGCCCGTGGAAGCCACGTATCCCGAGATTCCCTTCTTTGACAAGGGAAAGGTGAACTCCGAGTAGTCCCGGGGGTTTGAATCGTTCTGCGTGATCTTGAAGCGCAGGCTCTGCGCGCCCGTCTTCGGATCTTTTTCCAGCAGGTAGAGCGTCCCCGCGTCCGCACGCGATATCTGGCGCACCTGGCGCAGGATGTAGTCCAGCAGCTTGTTGTTGTCGCGCTCGGCGGACAGCGCAATCCCCACCTGCAGGAGCTCCGAGTTTTCCGTTTCGCGAAGCTCCAGGAGCCTTTCCTTGCTCGTGAGCTCCCGCTGGAGGTGGAGCTGGCGGAAGAGATTGCGCACCGTGCGGGTGAAGGCGGCCGGGTTCTTGAAGGAGAAAAGCTCGTCGTAGACGAGTCCGGGCGGCGCCGCGTCGGCGAAGAGCGAGGCGCCCTTGGGGTTCCAGAGGAGCACCGATCCGGGGGGCAGGGCCGCGTCGCGAATGGCGTCACCGTGACCGGCAATGAAATCCGCGTCGACGAACCACGCCACCAGGTCGGCGGTGTCAGGGCCGGGGGTGAAGGTGCCCACGCGTTTTATCGAAAGACCCTTCTCCTTGCGGACGATCGCAGGGAGCTCGGGCACGGTGCTTGCCACCTTCAGTACGAGTTTCGCCACGGAGACTCCTTCATTCCCCTCACTTCCATAGTTTAGTGAACGGCATACAGCTCTTCAAGGACAGCCTGTACAACGCGTGCGGAGCGTGTTTTTGCGCCTCCGCGCGGGGTGACGGAGCCCGCACGCGGTGTTGCGTTGCCGCGTGTATCCGTGACGGTCCATCTCACGGCGCCGTCACCGGCACGCGCGACGCGCAGGCTGAATCGCGCCCCGGGGAAGCATTCCGACCCCGCGCGCCGCAGGAACCGGNNGGGAGGGCGCCCGGGTTGATCTGGTAAAGCTGGGCGATTGCGTCACGCCTGCGCGCCGCATCTTCCCTGCCCGAGAGCAGGGGGATGAGGGCGAGGAGCGCATCCGCCGTGGGCTCTTTTTCCCAGAACTGGTCGAACTGGGAAAGGGAGTTTTCCAGCAGGGACGTGGAATGCCGGATCTTTCCTTCCTCCAGCATGTAGTAAGGAGTGGCATGCGGGGTACGCGCAGTCTCCAGCGCACGGGCTTTCGCGAGGTACGACAGCGCCACGTCGGGATACGACTCGTTGCCACGGTAGAAATTCCACCACGCCTCCTCGAAGGACTTCTGCTCCAGGTAGTGGGTACCGGCCTCGAGTGAGAGGGCGTGGAAGCGCTGTGCGTGGTACCACGCGAGCAGGCGATGCCGCAGGGATTCGATGAGGGCACCGACCCGGTCCACCAATCCCGTGGTCGGTCGGCGGGCCTCCCGGATCGAGAGGCCCTTTTCCACACCCGCGAGCAGCTCGTGGAGGTCCTTG
>PMDT01000333.1 GCA_003154555.1 Spirochaetaceae bacterium | reverse complement strand
GAGAACCAGTTCCTCTGGTCACCGGAGATCGCCAACGTCCTGTGCGACAAGCTGCGCGATCCTCCGAGCGACGATTTCCGGGTCGTCCTGATCCTTCCGGAGAAGCCCAGCAGCGGCGGAGAAGACACGCGCGGAACGCTCGGCGAGCTTATCGAGGCGGACGCGGGCCGGGGACGCGTCGTCGCGTGCACCCTCCTTGCGAGGCGCGGGCCCGATGCCGACCGGGTGTACGTTCACGCGAAGGTGGGCATCATCGACGATCGCTGGCTGACGGTCGGCTCGGCCAACCTCAACGACCATTCCCTCTTCAACGATACAGAGGTCAACGTGGTGACCCTCGATCCCGTGCTCGCCCGCGACACGCGTCTTCGTCTCTGGGCGGAGCACCTTGAATGCACGCTCGGCGAGGCATCCGGTGATGCGACCCGCCTCGTCGAGGAGCGGTGGAAGCCGATCAGCGCGGAACAGCTCGAGCGGCGTTCCCGCGGCCTTCCGCTCACCCACAGGCTCGTCCGTCTGCCGCACGTGTCACGAAGGACGGGCCGGCTGCTCGGTCCCTTGCAGGGCCTTCTCGTCGACGGCTGACGGCCTTTGGCTCGCCCGGCGGGCGTGGGCGGCATCACCTGCCGGGAGCTTCGTGCTGCATTCTCACCATGATTTTGATCGCTTCTTCCGGCATTGCCGCTGCAAAGTCGAACGCCTTCATCGCGTCCTCAAAGTCGAAGAAGTGGGTGATGAGCGGCCTGACTTTCAGCGTGCCCGATGCAATCATCTTGATGGTGCGCGGGTACATATTGCGGTAGCGGAATATGTGCATGACCTTTATCTCTTTTACCTGGGCGGCGACAACGTCGAAGGGCGCCGGCGCCGAAGGCATGCCGATCATCACGGCGCGGCCGTTGGGACGCAGATACCGGATGAAGCTTCCGATGACCGCGAGGCTTCCACTGGCCTCGAAGACGACGTCCACGCCCTCGGGGGCGACCGAGCGGACCGCGTCATCGAGGGGCTCTTTCGACGAATTGACGCAGATGATGTTCTGCGAGAAGCTCCCGCGGACGATTTCGAGCTTCTTCTCCTTCACGTCAACAAGAACGACCTTGGAGCAGCCCGACGCGAGGGCTGCCAGGGCCGTGACGATCCCTATCGTTCCCGCGCCGAAAACGAGGGCGACATCCCCGGGCTGAACCCCCGCCGTGCTGGCCGAATAGACCCCGATCGCGACAGGCTCGACAAGGGCGCCTTCTTCCAGCGAAACATTGTCGGGAAGCTTGAAAGTGAAGTTGCCGGGATGCACGACGGTTTCGCGCATGCAGCCATGAATCGGCGGCGTGGCCCAGAACCTGACGCCCGGGTCTAGATTGTAGCAGCCGGCAAATGTTGAGGCGCTTCCCGGAGACGGAATGCCCGGCTCCATGCAGACGCGGTCGCCGACTCTCAAATGAAGGACGTTGCGCCCGACCTCGAGAATGACGCCGCTGGCCTCGTGGCCGAGAACCATCGGCTTTTCGACGACGAAATCGCCGATACGGCCATGGAGATAATAATGAACATCGCTCCCGCAGACTCCCACGTCCCTGATCTGAATCCTGACGTCGTCCGGCGTGAGGGGCTCATCCATTGAGAAATCTTCAATAGCGAGCTTGTTTTTCCCCTGCAAAACCAGCGCCTTCATGGCGGCCTCCATTCCTCATGTGCATGCCACCGTCATGGCGAGGAAATGTGTCGAATTCCNNGTTTGTCAATAGCATCCGAGGGGCGAGCAGAAGACCTACCCCCGATAGGATCTGCGGTAGGCGCCCGGGGTGGCGCCCTGGACCTTCCGAAATGCCACGTAGAGGCGCTGGGCGTTGGCGAATCCGGTCTCTTCGGCCACGGCCGAGATCGTGAAGGTCGTGTCCCGAAGCAGGCGTCGCGCCTCGTCGACCCGCCTCCTGATGATCTCTTCGTGGATGCTGCGGCTCAGCGTGGCGCGGAATTTTTTTTCCAGCGTCCGCCGCGAGCAGGGGACCGACACGAGGAGCTGGGCAACGGTGAGCCGCCCGGCCGCGGCGCCGTGGATTGCTTCCAGCGCGCGGTCCACCAGCGCGTCTCCCGTGGCGATCGTCCGCGTGGACTCGCGTTCTACCACCTCGCGCGGGGAGACGACCGACGGCTCGGCGCGGCCGGACCGTCCGTCCATGAACGAGGCCAGGGCTTCCGCCGCCTCCCACCCGATGCGCTCGAGGTTCAGGGCGATGCTGGACAGTGGCGGAACGGACAGCTCGCAGAGGATGTCCTCATTGTCGACCCCGAGGATGGCGAGATCGCCAGGGACGTCCAGGCCCAACCGCCGGGCGGCGGCCGCCGCCTTCAACCCCACCGTGTCGTTGCAGGCGAACACGGCGGCCGGCCGGGGCAGTGCCGCAAGCCAGCGATCGAAGGGCTCCGAGCGGTGAAGCTTCTCCCACCAGCCCAGGGACTGCTCGAACACGGAGAGACGGGCCGCGTCGACCTCGTCGCGGAAGGCCTCGCGGCGGGCGCGCGACCACCCGACTCGCGCGACGCCACAGAAGGCGAAGGTGCGGCGTCCCAGCGTCTTCAGGTGCCGGCCGGCGAGCCGGCCCGTTGCACGATCATCGTTGCTGACCTGGCGGAAACCCGGCCGCGGCCACGCGCCCGCCACGTCTACCACCGGGATCCCGCGCGCCGCAAGAAGGTCCGCGTCCCGGCGGGACTCGATGCGCGCGACGATCCCGTCCCCGTCCCAGCGTTCCAGGGATCCCATGGCCTGGAACATCCACCCGAAGCCGTACAGGTCCCAGTCCGGCCGGCCGCGGGCAAAGCGCACGACCCCCCGCGCCACCCCGTGCTCGTAGTGGTCGAT
>PMDT01000417.1 GCA_003154555.1 Spirochaetaceae bacterium | reverse complement strand
CTGCGCTACCACGGCGCCGCGCCCATCGTGTCTCTGATCAACCATCTTGGCCTCATGCGCGCCGAGGCCCTGCGGCAGAAGGAAACATTCGAGGCGGCGGTGCTCTTTGCGCGCACGGAGGGCATCATTCCTGCCCCCGAGTCAGCCCATGCAATCGCCTCCACGATACGCGCTGCGAAGAAGTGCAAGGAAACCGGTGAGAAGAAGGTGATCCTCTTCAACCTCTCCGGCCACGGGCATTTCGACATGCAGGCGTACGAGCAGTACTTTGCCGGGAAGCTCGAGGACTACGAGTATCCCGAGCAGGAGATCCAGAGGGCCGAAAAGGACCTGCCGAAGGTCCGCTGAGCGATTTTTCCGTTACCGGCGAGCGGCCCGGGCAACCGGGCCGCTCTGCTTTCATTCCTGCCCGGCAAGTCGCTCGCGTGTCTGCTCGAACCACGCATAGACATTCGCGAACAGGTCGAGGTAGTCCTCGTATTTCAGCTTCTCTTTGATATGCGCCAGGAGCTCCTGCGCGTCCATCCGTCTTCCATGAATGATGAGCGGGTTTTCCTTGTGGACCCTCCGGCCGAACTGCCGGTACTCCTCCCGCAGCTCCGCATCCACTCCCTGCTCCGCCAGCGTCTCCAGGAATATCGTGTCCAGGTCGATGAGCCACAGGTAGACGATGGCCAGTCCGTGGATGACACGGAACTCCTTGTCGGTGAAGATGATGTAGGGCAGCTCATTGTCGACGAGCCTCATCTCGCGGAAATCAAAGAGGCCGTCGGGAAAAACCTCGTGCGATGCAGCCGCCCCCGGGGAGGGCTCCGCCACTTCCGCGCTTTCGCTTTCCGTGAGAAAAGTGTCGGCGGCAGACTTGACCAGCGTGTACAGCTCCTTCTGATCGGCGTCCCCTGTGGGCGGGTATGGAAAACGACTGAAGATCGGCGACTCACGGCTGCTGAACGTATCAATGAGAGCGCCCACGGTCGCTTTTGCGCGTCGTGAATGGTGGGAAAAGGGCCTGCCGAAGCACCGTTCATTCACCAGCGGAATGACGATCTTGTAGAGGTTCTTCACCAGGCGCGTCATCTCGAAGGAGTCATCGCGCTCGCGAATGCCGCTCCAGATCTCCAGGGACTGCACGCCTTCGATGGTCTGGATGTCGAAGTACAGGCCGCGCACGAACGGCGCAAGCCGGGTATCCATGTTTTTTTCTCCTGCGCCTTTATGCAAGGCGAATATCGCCGAGGTCCCGTTCCGGGCCCATTGCGTCGCGCGTCACGATGAAGTGCGTGTGTGCTCCCCTGATCCAGGCCGCGGGTGTCGCGGGATCCCCGCGTCGCGCGCGCAGGAGCGCCGGCACCCTGTCGCTGCCCGCGACCAGGAACACGACATGCCGTGAAGTTCTAAGGAAATCCGGGCAAAGGGTCAACCGCCATCCCCGGTCCGGCGGTCCCTCGATGGCCGCGGCAAAGGCGCCCATGCGCGGCGCCACGGGAATGCGCCTGCCATCGGGCAGATGAGCCACCGCGCCGGGGAAGAGGGAGGCAGTGTGACCGTCGGCGCCCATGCCCAGGACCACGAGATCGGGGCCTCGTGCGCCGTGCGCAAGCGCGTCCTCCACGCGCGTTGCGTAGTCTGCCGCCCGCTGCAACGGTTCGCCCGCGCCGGCGTTCCACGACGCAATCGAAACTTCCGGTGCTCCGAGTGGCCCCAGGAGGCTTTCCCTCGCCATGCGCTCGTTCGACTGCGCATCCTCCCGCGGGACCCAGCGCTCGTCACCGATCATCCAGGAAACGTTGCCGATGGGAACGGCGCGGTCCACGAGGCCCCTCGCCAGGCGCGCGTACGCGGGTCGTGGGGTCGTGCCGCCGGCGAGCACCACCCATGCCCCGCCACGGGCGCCTACTGCCTCCTGGATGAGGGAAAGCAAAAGGTCTCCCGCCTGCTCGGCGAGGTCCTCCCGATCCTCCGTGACTATCGTGCGCAGCGCGCCGGTTTCCGCGGGGGTGGGGTCACGCATGGGCGAGTGCCTCAAGGAAAACCGCGTCCCGCGTGAAGTCGTCCACCTCCGCCATAAGGATCTCCCCGTCGACAGGGGCTTTGAAGCCGGCCTTTTCCTCGCCGCGTGAAAGGCAGCCGCCCTTCGTGCAGCCGATCTCCACCGCCGGGCTTCCTTCGAGAGTGAACGTGACCTTGAACCCCTCAGCAAGAGGGCCGGCGAAGGCATGATCCACCTCCACCACGCGGCCCAGCCGTGCGCGAAGCCACGCAAAGAAGAGCTGGGCCTCCGCGGGCGATCCCCCGTAGAGCTGCACCCGGCGAATCGCCGCAAGGTGCGGGCGCATGTCCATCGGGTCGAATGCGCGCGCGGATTGCTCGCGGAGCACCTGCCCGCGCCGCCAGGAGAAGTCCGAGACGATGAAGGCGTCTGCCACGGCATCGCGCAGCCTGCCCAGGGCGCCCAGCGCGTTCCCTCCGTTTGCCGCGGCGCGCGCGCCGTGGGATGAATCCACGACAAGCTTGTCGAAGATGCCTGCGGCCTGGCGCAATGCAGGTTCCCAGAGTGCGAGCTCCTCCTCGAGGGTATCCGGCATCCAGGCAAAGACCGGCAGCTCCCGAATGGCGAGCGGTGCCCATGCGCCCGGATCGGCGCCCAGCCCGTCATTGCCGCATGCGATGCGGACCTCTTCAAAGCACACGCCCCGATTTTTCCGGTCGGGGTAGCATCTGCCGCTCACCACCGCCTCGGTCTTCTCCGCGTTCGCGCGGGTCAACGTGAGGATCCGTGCCGGCCGCTTCCCCAGGAGGAACGCGAGCGTCGACTCCACCGGGTCGGCTGCCCCGGGTGCGGCGATCGTGCTGCCACGGAAGATCAGGAGCGTGAAGAGGTTCGTCTTTGTCCCGGCCGAAAATGGCGTCGATTCCTTTTCCCTGATCCGCAGGATCTCCTGCTCGATCGTGTGGGGGTCGAGCACGCCGCTCACAGTCTCCTCCATCGGTTGGAGCCGAGCAGCACGGCCGCCGATTCCGGCCCCGCGCCACCCGCCCGGTAGCGCTCCAGCCCGGGACGTCCCGTCGTCTCCCACCCGTGCAGGATCTCGGTGATGAAGCCCCAGGCGGAATCGACCTCGTCCTTGCGCATGTACAGGGTGGAGTCGCCGAGCATCGCGTCCAGGAGGAGCCTTTCATACGCCTCGGGCAGCTCCTCGCCGAAGGCCGAGCCGTAGGAGAAGTCCATGTTCACGGTTCGCATCTGCGTGGTCGGGCCGGGGATCTTGGAGTTGAAGCTCATCGTGATCCCTTCCTGGGGCTGGATGCGGAATGTGAGTACATTCGGAGGAGTGGAGACGGCCAGCTTTTCCGCGAAGAGGAGCAGCGGCGGCCTCTTGAAGTGGATGGAGATCTCGGTCGTGCGGCGGGAAAGCCGCTTGCCTGTCCGCAGAAAAAAGGGCACTCCTGCCCAGCGCCAGGAGTCCAGGTACACACGCAGCGCCGCGTAGGTTTCCGTCCTGGAATCCGGATCGACCCCTTCTTCCTCGCGGTATCCCGGCGCCTCGTCTCCTTCCACGATGCCCTTCTCATACTGCGCCCGCACGGTTTCCGTGGCCACGAGGCCCGCGCCAACAGGCCTCATGGATTTCAGGACCTTCACCTTCTCGTCATGAACGCTGTCGGGGTCGAGATCGACCGGCGGCTCCATGGCCACGAGCGACAGGAGCTGGAGCATGTGGTTCTGCATCATGTCGCGGAGCGCACCGGCGCTTTCGTAATAGCGCCCCCGGGTGCCGACGCCGATAGTTTCCGCCATGGTGATCTGGACATGGTCGACGTAACGACTATTCCAGACAGGCTCGAAAAAGCCATTGCCGAAACGCATGACCATGATGTTCTGCACGGTCTCNNTAGTGATCGATGCGATAGATCTGGTCCTCGGGAAAGACGCGCGAGATGCTGTCGTTGAGACTCCGCGCCGTGGCGAGGTCCCGGCCGATCGGCTTTTCTACTATGATACGGGAAAAGCCGCGGGACTGGTCGGCAAGACCGGCGCTGCCGATCCGCTCGACGATCGTCTGGTAGGCATCCGGTGGTGTCGCCAGGTAGAAGACCTTGTTGGCCGGTTCGTGCCAGGTGCGCTGGAGCTCGGCATAGCCGTCCGCGGATTCGAACGACCCGCGCACGAAGCCCAGGCACGCGATGAATGCATCTTTCAGCTCGGCATTTGGCTCCTGGGCGTCATCCGCATCCAGCCATTCGCGCACGAGCCTGCGGAATGACGCGGTGTCCCAGTCCCTGCGCGCAAATCCCACGATCCGGACGCCGGGAATGCTCCCCTTGAGAAAGAGTGAGAAGAGGGCGGGAACGAGCTTCCGCCGCGTCAGGTCGCCGCTTGCCCCGAATATCACGAGCGTCAGGGGATGCGGTTCCCGCGGAAGACCGAGTCCGACGGCCAGCGGGTTCTCCAGCATGTGAAAAATGGTACATAATCGATGCGATGGAGACAAGCGAGCGTGTCATCAACCCGTGGCCGGACGCCGTCGTCGAGATGCGGGAATCCACGGCCTCCACCATGGACGACGCCCGGGCGCTCGCGCGGACGGGCTGCGCCACGGGAAGCGTGGTCTGCGCCCGATTCCAGGAGCGCGGACGGGGGCGCGTTCCGGGACGGACCTGGATCTCCTCGCCGGGGGAGAGCCTGCTCGCAACTGTTGTGGTGCTGAAGCGCGACATCGCCTTTCCACCGCCCGAGCTGCCCCTGAGGGCAGGCGTCGCTGCCGCGCGTGCCGTCGAGGATGCATCCGGAGCATCGGTCCTGATCAAGTGGCCCAACGACCTCGTGGTGGGGGGCCGCAAGCTCGCGGGTATTCTCTGCGAATCGTCTGGAGATTTCCTGCTCGTCGGCATCGGCATCAACCTTCTGCAAGCGTCTTTCGCAGCCGAGATCGGATCCACCGCATGCTCGCTGCTGCAAATTTCAGGGCAGAGGGTAAGCGCTTCCCGCATGCTGTCGCTGGTCCTCGTGCGCCTGCGGGAGGTCCTTCACGATGACGGATGGCGGCAGCGCCTGCGGGAGCATCTCGACGCGATGGGCAAGCGAGTGCGGGTCGATCTTCTCGGGTCAGGGAGCGTCGTGGAAGGGACGATCGAGGGGGTCGACGAAAAAGGACGACTGATGCTCCGGCAGGGGGATGGTACCCCCGTCCTCATCGAGCAGGGCGAGATCGCGCCAGGTCCATGATCGGCCAGCGCCTTGCCCGCGCGATGCGCCGCAGGCGGATGTCGGGATTCACGGCCACGGGTCTCCCGACGGATTCGAGGAGCGGAAGGTCGTAGATGCTGTCGGAATAGAACCCGCATTCTGCCGGGAGCGCGTTCCGCGTCGCGGCGTATGCGAGCACGCGGTCCTTTTTCTCCCGCCGGAACATCGGCACCCCTTCCAGGCGCCCCGTGCAGACCCCGTCCTTGAACTCCAGTGCCGTCGCCAGCACGCCGTCCACGCCGAGATAGTCCGCAAGCGGCGCGACGATGAAGTCCAGTGACGACGTGGCAAGGACGACCGTGCGCCTCTGCCCGCGGAGCTCCTGCACAAGCTCAATCGCCTGGGGGAAAAGGTCGTTTTTCAGCGTCGCTTCGAAACTTTCCCGGGCGAGGCTTTCCAGCGTCGAGCGGGAAAGGCCGCCCAGGTAGGGAAAGCCATCTTCATACGCACGCAGCCGGAAGATGCCCAGCCTGTAGGTGAGCGAGTACCAGGGAAGAACGAACAGGAGTCGGCGCGGGACGACGCCCCGCTTCATTGCGAGGGCGACATAGCGGCCGCCGGACGAACGGCGCGTCAGCGTGTGATCCACGTCGAAGAACTCGATGCCCGCCACGCTCAGGGCTCCTCAAGGCCGAGGAGGAGCGTCAATGACTCCCGCCGCCCGCTGAGCTCGGCACCTGAAACGGGCGCGAAGCTGCCGAAAGGATTCACTTCCAGCGTCCGGCCCGACCGGGTGCGCACGACGCGGAAGAAGGGGAGGCCCCAGCGCCGCGCCGCGGGCGACGAATAGCGAAGCACGATCCACCCGCCGTCGCTGCGCCGTATCCGGTGGGTCGACCCGGGCATAAGCACCCAATCGGCACCTTCAGCAAGCACGACCGCGGCGCGGCTTTCGTCCGGAGCCGTTGACTCCACGGTGACGGTTTCCCTTTTTCCCAGGTCGCGCAGCGCGATGGAAAGAGGGGCGTACTCATCGATGCGCGCCTGCGCGCCGAGATCTGGCAGCCGAAGCTCGGCCGCGATCCACAGCGCCGGGGAATCGTCGCGAAAGGAGTACTCGATGCAGACCACCGCGCCGTCGCGGCCGTCGATGCCCAGCTCTTCACGCAGGCCCGTCCCCGTCTCGCTCTCGAAGGAAAAGGAGCTGAGAGTACGCAGGCAGGAAGCCGACCCATTGATGCGCAGGTAGGACTGCGCCGGACGCCGCGGCAGGAGCTCCTTCCCGCGGCGCACCGCCCCCGCGAATCTGCCGCCGGAGAGCCGTACGTCGAAAGCACTGCCGGCGAGCGTCACGTCCCCCGGCATGACGGCGACGAGACGCTGACGCCGTGAATCCTCCGACCCGGCGGCCGCAGATCGCGCGGGGGTGTCCCGCGGTCCCGCCGTCGGGGAGATGCGCTGGAGGAGGTCGCGGTATTCCTCCGATTTCTTCCTTTTCTTCCGTGCAGCTCCGGCGATCTCTCCGAGATCCGCGCGCAGCTGCGGAATGGGAAATGAAGTCCAATCAAGGCGCCAACCGGACGGCATGGGAGCGGACGCCGGAAGGTCTCCCATTTCAGGGAGAAGCGTGAGACCGGAATCAGCCGCGAGAAGCGTTGCGGAGAGCTCGTCGAGCACCATGGAGAATTGGGCTTGATCCCTTACTCCTGAGAGATCGACAACGATGAAGGAGCTCTCTGGAGCCGTCAGAAGCTTCCGCATCCGTTTCGCCTCGGCCGTGCCCGGCTTCATCAAGCCGGCGTCAACCTTGTTATAGAAGAAACATCCCGGCGGGTCGGCCGCGGGCCGGGAAGAGGTGCCCGGGCAGATCCCGATGAGCCGGAAACCGAGCTGCCGGTAAAGCTCCCACGCACCGGGGCGCAGCAGATCCGGCACGGGGGGGGCCAGGATCGAAGGCCTGCTCGAGAGGATGTCGGCCGTTCCGGTGAGCCACTGGTTCTTCACACCCCAGGAAATCTCGCGTTCCAGCTCGTCGAGATTGAGGAGGGGATGGCAGGCGCCGGCAAAGCCGCGCGCAATGACGCGGTCTGTGCCTGCGGACACGCGGGAAAGGAGGGAGCGCACCAGGGAGCTCGGCTTGCGCGCGGCGTCGACCGGGAATGACGGGAGGATCCAGTGAACCGGATGGGCGGAAAGCCGCGCGAAAAGGGAATCGGACAGCGATCCGACGAGGTCCCAGGAATCGGCGTTCCACTGGAAACCCAGGCCGACGCGCCTTCCGTTTCGCCTCTTCATCCTCTCTTTTGTACCAGATGGCGTTTGAAAGTCAAGGGATTGGGCCCCCGAAACCCGTTTTGAGCCATTTCTTGCACAAACCCCTTGATGATTTCGGGCACTTTTTGTATCTTAGAACAAAAGCAACCACACGCTCAAACTAAGAATCGCGTGAAGGAAATTAAACTCTAGGAGAAGGAAAGGGGAGAGAAATGGCCAAACAACTCCGTTTCGACGAGGATGCACGTCAGAAGCTGCTCCGGGGCGTCGAGAAAATGTCAACCGCGGTCAAGGTGACCCTGGGTCCGAAGGGCCGCAATGTGGTTCTGGACAAGAAGTTCGGGGCACCCACGGTGACAAATGACGGCGTGACGATCGCCAAGGAAATCGAGCTGGAGGATCCGTTCGAGAACATGGGCGCGCAGCTTCTGAAGGAAGTTGCCACGAAGACCAACGATGTCGCCGGTGACGGAACGACAACCGCAACGGTGCTCGCTTACTCCATGATCAAGGAAGGCCTGAAGTCGGTTGCGGCCGGCATCAATCCCATGGACATCAAGCGCGGCATCGCGCAGGCCGTGGCTATTGCCGTGGAAGACATCAAGAAGAGCGCCAAGGACATCAAGGAGAAGGACGAGATCTCCCAGGTGGCGGCCATTTCGGCGAACAATGATCACGAGATCGGGGATCTCATCGCCAACGCCATGGAAAAGGTCGGCAAGGA
>PMDT01000075.1 GCA_003154555.1 Spirochaetaceae bacterium | reverse complement strand
CCAGGTCGAAGCGGAACCCATCCACGTGCATCTCCACCACCCAGTAGCGCAGGCAGTCCAGGATGAGGCTGCGCATGATGGGATGATTGCAGTTCATCGTGTTCCCGCACCCCGTGAAGTTGCGGTAGACGCGCGGGTCGGCTTCGTCGAGCATGTAGTAGATCGAGTTGTCCCACCCGCGGAAGCAGAGTGTCGGCCCGCTGTCGTCTCCCTCCGATGAATGGTTGAAGACCATGTCGAGGATGACCTCGATGCCCGCCGCGTGCAGGGCGCGCACCATCTCCTTGAACTCCGCCACCTGCTGCCCGTCGGCCCCGGCGCTGGAATAGTGCCCTTTCGGCGCGAAGAAGGAGATGGTGTTGTATCCCCAGTAATTCTCCAGCCTCTGGCCGTTGCGGGGATTCATCCGCGCATTCTCCCGCTCGTCGAACTCCTGCACCGGCAGGAGCTCCAGCGCGGTGATGCCGAGATCCTTGAAGTAGGGGATCCTCTCCGTGACGCCGCGGAATGTGCCGGGGTGTGCTGCGCCCGCGCTTTCGTGCATGGAAAGGCCGCGGACGTGCGACTCGTAGATCACGCTGAAGCGCAGGGGTCGGTTGAGCGGCCGGTCACCCTGCCAGTCGAAATCGTCCGAGACGACGATGCCCTTGGGGAGGCCGGCGGCATCCGTCATGCGTGCGGGCGTTTTCCGCGGAGCGCGCGGGTCACGGCTGCGGGCGTCCGCAAGATCCCATGTGAAGCTGCCGGTCACGGCCTTGACGTACGGGTCGAGGAGCAGGCGGTTCGGGTCGAATCGATGCCCCTTTTCGGGTTCCCACGGGCCGTCGACCCTGTAGAGATACAGGGTCCCCGGTCCCGCGCCTTCCACGCGGACATGCCAGATGTCACCTGTTCGGTTCAGCCGGGGATCGAGCGGGATTTCGCGGGAAGGTTTCGCGCTCTGCGGGTGGTCGAAGAGCAGAAGGGACACGGCGGTCGCATGCCGGCTGAAGACGGCAAATTGCGTCCCGCGCTCATCCGGCGTTGCACCGAATGGCAGCGGCTTTCCCGGCGACACGTCCGGCCCCGCCACGCTGATCACGGCCCTCCCCTCGGTGATCATGCGGAAGTGTAGCCATGCCTGTGGCTGCGGGTCAAGCCGATCCTTGACCCCGCCCTGCATTCCGCCCACACTGCCGCCATGGCCCCCATCGATGTGCTCGGTCTCGGCGCCGTGGCGGTGGACGACATCCTCTACCTCGACGAGTATCCGCGTCCGGATACCAAGATGGCGATCAGGAAGCGCGAGAGGCACGCGGGTGGCATGGCGGGAACGGCGCTGGTCGCGGCGCGCCGCATGGGCTGCACCTGCGCGTATGCGGGAAGCCTCGGGTCCGACGAGCTGTCGGGCCTGATCATCCGGAACTTTGTCACCGAACAGGTGTCCGTCGAGCATCTCGTGCGCGCGGAGGGCACGCGCCCCTTTCATTCCACCATCCTGGTGGATACGCGCGCGACAACCCGGACCATTCTCTACGAGGCGGACAATGTCGTGGGCGCCGACCCCTGCCTGCCCGCCGACGCGGTGATCCGCTCGGCGCGCGTGCTGCTCGTCGATCATGTAGGGCTGGTCGGGATGGTGCGTGCGGCACGCATCGCGCGCGCGGCGGGCATTCCGGTCGTGGCGGACCTCGAACGTGACCCGGGTCCGCCTTTTGCCGAGCTCCTCTCCCTGGCGGATCACCTCATCCTCCCGTTCGAGTTTGCCCACCGGATTACCGGGTGCGCGGATGGCGCTGGCATCGTGCGCGCCTTGTGGCGGGAGGACCGGGCGGCGGTTGTCGTCACGAAAAGCGGCGAGGGATCGTGGTGCCTGAGCGCCGAGGAGCCGGGCACCGTCTACCACCAGCCATCCTTTGCAGTGCCCGAGGTCGATACCAACGGCTGCGGCGACGTCTTTCACGGCGTCTATGCCGCTGGCCTCGTGTCGGGGATGTCGGGCGCTTTTCGCATTCGATTTGCCTCCGCGGTGGCGGCGTGCAAGGCGACCCGGCCGGGCGGACAGCAGGGCATCCCGTCACGGGTCGAGGCAGAACAATTCATCCGCGCGCGGGAAGGAGAGGCGCTGAGGTTGCGGGCTTGACGAATGCATTGCGCGATAGTAGTCTGCGGTTATCCATAGTCTCAATTGGGGAGGAAAAATGAAGCGCGTAGTCGGTCTGCTCGTCGTCCTGGCTGTCGTCATGCTTCTCGGTGGGTGTGCCATTGACAAAGTCTATTACCTCACATTAGGCGGCACAGTGAACGGGTATTGCGAGGAAGTCAGCACAAACAACGCCACCATTGAGAACGAGTTGACGCTCGCAGGCTACACCCTGGGAACGTGTTCGTCGCAGGGATTCAACACGTCGGGTCATTCGTGCGCATTCTCCTTTGGAAGCGGCTCGACAAGCTACGACGTCACCGAATACTGGGGCTCAAGCTATTCCGCAAGCACCATCCAGTCTGCGTGCTCCCTGGCCGGTGGCACGTACCACTAGGACAAACAGATTCCTCGCAATCGACAAAGATCCGTTCGGTCTGCCGGACGGATCTTTTCTTTGTCCTTCGTCCCCTGGGCGCTTGCGTTTTTTCTCACCGGGGTGAACGCGCAGGCGANNCGCCTGCAATATCCTCATCGACGCCTACATGCCCCTCTTGCGCAAAGGTATGGACGATGGAGGCGTGGATAAGGCCATTGTGGACTACCTTTCATTCGAAAGCCGGGCAGCTCTTGCCGCGCAGTTGGCTATTCAAGGAATTTTTTCTCCTCTTCAAGAGGCCTGCATCACGCGTGACGACGCGGAATCTGCGAGCAGTTTCCAGGACGAGCTCGATTTGTCGGCGAAAGGGCTCTACCTCGGGCTGAAGAGACTTGCCGGCCCGGGCGCGATCCCTCTTTCCGCCTGGAAGGAGATCGCGGGAGGCCTCCGGCGGGGCTGGCACGATTTCCCTTCCCCACTTTACGCAGATCGGCTTGAGGATGCATTTCGAAAGGCGCACGATCGTCGGGGCCTCTTCGAGTTCAAGGCGTATCGCTACTTCGACGAGTCCGGGCCGAATCCGCTGCGCGACGTCGCTTTGTTTGTACGGTGGCTCTTCCTCCCCGGGAGGAAAAGTTTCCGCGACGAGATCGCCGCGGTCAAAAGGAGCATCAAAGACGACATCATGCGCACCTCCCCTCCCGTGGCAGGTCTTCCCGTTTTCGGGGGCGAGATGTTCCGCAATTCTGCCGGGGTATCTCGACTCCTCTCTTTCTCCCGTCTCGATTCGGAGCTTCACGGGAAGCGCGCGGTGTTCGCCTTCTTCCAGACAACCTGTGGATACTGCGTCGACGAGCTTTCGGCACTCGACAAACTGGCTCCTGATCTCGTCAAGAAAAGCCGGGGCGGCGTCGCAGTCATCGGCGTGAAGACTCCGAGCAACCTCCCCGCGGCGCTCAGCGCGCTCGCACCATTTGAAAAAAGTCTTGCCATCCATTTTCCGCTCGTGGAAAATGACGCGAGCAACATTTCTACCGCCTATCGGGTCCGCTCGGTCCCGCTCCTCATCTTTTTCGACGAACGGGGCGTTCCCCTCTGGACAGTCACCCTGCGCGGCCAGGGTCGCCTCGAGGAAAAGCTTTCCTGGTTTCTCGATGATTTTCTTGCAGACGCAGGCCGGGCACAGCAACCCGCGGCAGCGGCTCAAGCGCCTGCGGTCCCGGCGGATGTCTACTTTGATCCCTCGGTCGCTGACGCGCAATCATTCATCGACAAGGACATTCCGGCGCTCGCACGCCTGTCCGGCAGGAGTCTCCGGATCACCTCTCATGACATTCGCGCGGAAGGCATGGTGAATGCCCTTGATGACCGGCTTGCCGGCCTTCGCGAGATCCGGTCGGAGCTGCCGGTTTTCATCATCGGCGGCCGGACCTTGCAGGGTCTATCGGCGATAAGGGCCGACCTGCCCGCTGCGATAAGGTCGTACGGGCATCCGTCGCGGTAATCCCCGGGACGGCCCCGGCCCGGCTCATTCCCCGATCATCGTCCCCGTCTTGAGGAAGTGTCCCAGCTCCGCTTCCCGTCGCTCCATCATCCGGTGGAACCTCTCCTCGGAAAAGGCATGGCCCACCATCTCCTTTCCCAGAAATGAGGTGGTCGTGAAGAGCATGCGCCATGTCACGTCCGTTCCACTTTTTGTGTTTTCGGCCAGGGAGATGCTGAGCCGCACAACAGCGTTGCGGCCGGAGACGATGAGGTATTCGACCAGCAGGTCCGGCTGAAACGTGATGAGCGTCCAGACGGCTTTTTTTCCGAACGCTTCGACGGTGTGAAAGACGGCGTCTTTTTCGGCTGCGCCTGAAACGGCATACGCCATCGTGCACGACCATCCCGGCAGCCACTCGTACTCCCGCACGGGACAGAGAAGGGGGTAAATGTCGCCGGCCTTCCCATCGAGGTGGAATCTGCCGATCCTCTCGGTCCGCTCGCTCGCAATCCATTTTGGCTTTCTCATGACCCACAGCATCAACTGTGGAGCCGTAGACGGGTCAATCCTTCTCTTTGTTTTCTTTCAGGAACGCCCTGATCTCCGCCGTTGTGAAGCCAAGGTGCCGGAGGAATCTCCGGTGCTCGGCAGGCGACGTCTTCTCGAAGAGACGGTGGATTCCGCGATAGCTCGCCGGCGTGATTCCCGCCTGCACGCCCAACTCCTTCTTCCTGTGAAGGAATGGCTTTGCCCCCTTCAGCGATCCCTCCTGCTCGATCATATCGAGGATCGCCTTCTGCTGACCGCGCAGCCCGTCGATCTCGGCATTGATCGCCAGAAGCCTCTGCAGCAGCACCGGCGTGACCCCATCATTTTGCCGGTTGAGAAATGCCCCGATCCTTTTGAGCGGAATACCCATGTCGCGAAAGAGCCTGATCTGCGCGAGCCGTTTCATCTCCGGCTCACCGTAGAGGCGGTACCCCGCCGGTGTTCTGACGGAAGGTCGGAGGAGGCCGATGGCATCATAGTAAAGCAGCGTCGAGCGCGAAAGATTGAACATCCGCCCGCATCTGCTGATCGTGGAGGGACGCACAGTCACGCTCCCCTTTTCATACAGCGCCTGAGTATTGCGATTCCCTCGTCGATGCGCGCGGGAGCGAGCATACCGTAGCCCAGCACGAGCGTGTCCGCCCATCGCCCTTTGCGGATTGCGTGCTCCTCCACCGGGTAGACTTTCACGCCTTCCTTCGCGATCGCAGCAAGCAGCGCAGCGTTGAATCGCACGCCCGGGAAGCGCGCGCACAGGTGGAGTCCGGCCGAGCTGCCGACGATCACCGCGCGGCTACCGAAATGCTTCCGCAGCGCGGCTTCCAGCGTCAGTCGCAGGGCGTGATGGGCCTTCTTCATCCTGTGGAGGTGGCGTACGAAATGGCCTTCCTTGATGAAGCGCGAAAGGATGAGCTGCTCAACCGACGAATTGTGCAGGTCGGTGAACCACTTTGCTTCCCGTCCCCGGTTCACGAGCTCCGGTGGGAAAACGACATAGCCGATGCGAAGCGACGGGCAGAGCGTCTTGCTGAATGTGCCGATATAGACGACGCGCTGCGGGTCCAGGCCCTGTATCGAGCTGATGGGGGGAGAGTCGTAGCGGAACTCGCTGTCGTAGTCGTCNNGGCGCGCCCGCCGCTGGATGGGCATGGTCACTCCCAAGGGGAACTGGTGCGAAGGCGTGACGTAGACGAACCCGGGCCGCGCGCGCGGGGGCAGCGCGTCCACGTCCATGCCCTGCCCGTCGACACGCACGGGGA
>PMDT01000396.1:417-3119 GCA_003154555.1 Spirochaetaceae bacterium | reverse complement strand
CCGCCGGTGCTCTGCCCCGGCTGCCCGCACCGCGGCACCTTCTTCGCGCTCAAGCGCTGCCGGGTCACCGTCACCGGCGACATCGGCTGCTACGCGCTGGGAGTTTTTCCGCCCCTGAAACGCCTTGACACGATACTCTGCATGGGCGCGGGCATCTCGATGGCGCACGGCATGCAGAAGGCGGGCGTGGCACTTCCTGCCGGGGACGCAGCGCCGCGCAAGGTCGTGGGGATCGTCGGTGACTCAACGTTCTTCCACTCCGGCATCACCGGTCTGCTGGACATTGGTTACAACAAGGGCGCCGCGACGATCATCGTCGTGGACAACCGCACCACGGCAATGACCGGCCACCAGGAGCACCCGGGAACCGGCCGCACGATCATGGGCGATGATACCATCACCGCGAGCGTGGAGGATTTCGGCCGCGCGTGCGGCATCAAGAATATCGCCACGGTGGATCCGTACGACCTGACGTCCACCGTGGAGACACTGCGCAAGGCGCTGGAGTCCGACGAGGCGTGGCTCGTGGTGTCCCGGTCGGTCTGCCCCCTGGCGGCGAAAAAAAATGTGGGGCCTGCGCGGCGCGTGAACCAGGAGCTGTGCAGGAAATGCAAGGCATGCCTGCGGCTCGGCTGTCCCGCGATCGAGTTTGCCAACGACGAGATCCACGTCAACGAGATGCTCTGCGGAGGCTGCGCGCTCTGCGAGAAGGTCTGCAAGGACAACGCCTTCGAGGTCGCGGTGGGAGAATGCCATGAGTAGGACGACCAGTATCGTGATGGTGGGTGTTGGCGGGCAGGGCATCCTCCTGGCCGCCCAGATCATTGCGCGGGCGGCGCTCGCGGCCGGGCACGACGTGAAGACGAACGAAGTGCATGGCATGGCGCAGCGCGGCGGTTCCGTCGTGGCCCAGATTCGATTCGGGCAGAAGGTCTACAGCCCGCTCGTGCCGGAGGGGAGTGCGGCGGTCCTGGGCTCGCTGGAGCGCATCGAGGCGCTGCGGATGAAGGGCTACCTTGCCCCGGGCGGCCTTGCCGTTGTCTCCCGGCAGGCGATCATCCCTGTCACCGTCTCATCGGGGCAGGCGACGTATCCCGCCGATGCGGAGGAACGGCTGCATGCCGCATTTCCGCGCCTGGCCTACATCGACGCGATCTCTGTTGCCGAAAGGCTCTGCGAGCCGCGGGTGGCGAATGTCATCCTCCTGGGCGCCATGTCCACCGCGCTGCCGCTTTCAATGGAGTGCTGGGCGGAATCGATCGGCCAATGCGTGAAGCCCGCTTTCCGCGACATCAACACGCGGGCATTCGAGGAAGGCAGGCTGCTCGCCGTGGCGGTGTAAAGCCGGCGCGGCGCACCTAGGGAAAGAAAGAGCTTACGACCAGCGCACCCGTCAAAATGATGAGTGCGGCGATCACCGCAATCGAGATCCCGTTGAGCACTTTGCCATTGACGTGACGTTCACCCAGGAGATCCTTGTCATTGACCAGGAGCAGCATCACCACGAGTATGAGGGGCAGGAGTATGCCATTCAGCGTCTGGCTGGCGATCATCACCTGCACGAGTGACTTCAGTGGCAAAAGGATGATGCCGGCGCCCAGCACGATGAATGCCGTATAAATCCCGAAAAAGGTCGGGGCTTCCCTGACCTTTCGGCTCACACCCGATTCGAACCCGAACGCCTCGCACACCACGTACGCGGTGGAAAGCGGGAGTATCGCCGCGGAGAAGAGCGACGCGTTGAGAAGGCCCAGCGCGAAGAGCGTGGACGCGTACCGCCCTGCCAGCGACCGGAGCGCGAGCGCCGCATCGCGGGCCGTCTCGATGTGCACCCCGCCCGCAAAAAGTGTCGCCGCGCAGGAGAGCGTGATGAATGTCGCCACGCCGATGGCAAAAAGCGATCCGAGGATCACGTCCACGCGCTCGTAGCCGATGTCCGCCGGCTTCAGGCCTTTATCGGCGATGGAGGACTGCTGGTAGAACTGCATCCAGGGCGCAATGGTCGTGCCAATGATCGTGATCATGATCGTGAGGAATCCCTTGTCGAAGCTGATCTGGGGCGTCACCAGGGACCTGCCGATGAGGGACCAGTCAGGCTTTTCGAGGATGCCCGCCGCCACGTAGGCGAGGTAAATGGCGCTCGCAGCGAGAAAGACGCGCTCCACAGTTCGATAGTTTCCCCGCACCATCAGGAGCCACACGAGCACGGCGGCCATGGGCACGGAGATGAACTTGCTCACACCGAAGATCTCGAGGCTGGCCGCCACCCCCGCGAACTCGCTTACCGTATTGGCGAGATTCGCCACGAGCAGCACCCCGACGACGATGGTCGTGATGCGCACGCCCATGCTTTCCCGGATCAGGTCTGCCAGCCCCTTGCCGGTCACCACGCCCAGGCGTGCGCTCATTTCCTGCACAATGACCAGCGCAAGGGCCAGGAGCGGCATGATCCACAGGGTGGTGTACCCGTAATGGGCACCCGCGACCGAATAGGTGGTGATGCCGCCCGCGTCGTTGTCGACATTGGCCGTGATGATGCCGGGACCGACGACGGCAAAGAGAAGAGCGAGCCGGGCGGCGAATGGTCTCAGCCTGTGCCTGCTCTGCATGGGGCGCTCCCGGCGTCGGCCGCTAGTGGTAGAGGCGCGGGAGGCGCTTCTTCCAGGCCGTGGGGATCATCTTGTCCAGGGCATCGTCGGCGG
>PMDT01000396.1:0-362 GCA_003154555.1 Spirochaetaceae bacterium | reverse complement strand
CGACCGGCACGGCGAGCAGGTTGTACTTGCTCACGAGCTGGGCCACCTTGTCCTGCGACTCCCGCACTTTGACGCTCATCACCCGCTTCTGCATGAATGACGACACGAGGGTCCCCGGCTCGGCGAGCACGAGGTCCTTGAGGGAAAAGACCCCTTCCAGGATGTTCTTCCTGTCGACGACATAGACGTAGAAGATCGTCTCCGCCTCGTGCGCCGCCAGCCGGATGGACTTCATCGCCTGCGCGGCTGTGCGGCCGGCCGATACGGTCGTGTATTCCGTCGTCATGATGCCCCCTGCCGTATCGTCCGCATAGGTGAGGAGTTTCCGCACATCGGCGGCCTCCTCTTTTTCCATCATGCGC
>PMDT01000359.1 GCA_003154555.1 Spirochaetaceae bacterium | reverse complement strand
CGAGCACCCCGTGACAAGGACTCCCCTGCCGCCTGCAATGGTGGAAGCGTGTGTCATGGCCGTCCTCCATTCTTCCCGGTGCGGATGCCGACGATTCCCCGGATCACGAGAAAGGCAAGCAGCCCCGCGCAGAGCCACGCAAACCAATCGCCCCATGCGGCATACAGGGTGCGTGTCCCGTGAAGGGGCAGCTCCGTGAGCACAGTGCGGTTGTGTTGTCAGCCGAGCACCAGCCAGACCAGGCCCACGAGCAGCGCTCGTCGTTTTTCCATGTCCATCGTCGCCTCCATGCGCGGCGGCGCTTTGTCTGCGCGCCGCCGCATGATTGGACGACTGCGAAGCGACGATCACTTCATCTCAGACCAGGCCGAACTTCTCCTCGATCGCATCGAGGGCCGCCTCATCGATATGGGCGATCGCGCCCAGCTTCATTGCGTTCAGTACTGCACGCGCGCTGAACTCCGCAACCTCAAGACGGTCGAAAGCCTGGGTGAGTGTCGCGCCAGTGGTAAGCACCGCATCGTTCTGCAGCAGCGCCACCGGCGCGCGGGGGGAAATCTCCCGCGCAAGGGCCCGCTCGTCGCTGAAGGGTCGGCCGTAGGCTATCAGGGGGATGCTCCGAAGCACGATGTAGCTCTCCGGGATGATCGCACTGTCCAGCGTCGTTCCGGTGACGGAGAAGGCGGTGATGGCCGGTGACTGCGCGCTTGCAATCGCACCGATGCCGGGATTTGCGGCATAGATCTCGCGGTGGAGGACGACGGCCCGGCTGGGAAGCGCGCCGCGCTCCCGCCTGCCGGCCGTGACGAGCACAAAGTCCGATTCGTCGATGTAGCTGCGGTCGACCCCGTACGGGCTGATAAGGAAGGAATCACCGTCGATGCGCGCGGAGACCGTGCCCTCCGTGCTCGTCATGAGCTTCTGGCGGTAAGCGCGGTGCACGAGCTCGCGCATCTCGCGGCGCAGGCTGCGTTCCGTCGAGCTGCGGAATCCGGGGTCGAACTCCGGCATGTCGCGGTTCTTGCCGTGGTCGGCCATCGCGATCTCTTCCGGCAGGAGGCTCCGCACCGGGCCAAGCGCGGTTGCATTGATGAGCGTTCGCGCGCAGAAGTCGAGGGTCTCGAAGCGCTGGAACGCCTCCAGCAGGTCGCGACCTCCCGTTGCGACGCCGTGATTCTCCAGCAGCACCGTGTCGAAGCCCTTTCCAAATGCCTCCGCGATGTTGCGGCCCAGCTCCTCCGAGCCGGGGATCGCGTACGGGGCAAAGCCGACGATGCCGCAGACGGCGCGTGCCTGCGGGATGATGCTCGTGTCGGGAATCCGGCGCACGAGGCTGAAGGCGACGAGCGCCGCCGGATGGGCATGGAGCACGGCCTTGATGTCGTGGCGGCGCGCATAGATGGCGCGATGGAACGGATACTCCGACGACGGCGGATGCGTGCCCTCCACGACGGCGTCCCCGCGCATGCGCACGATATCCGGCTCGCCGAGGCTCCCCTTGTCGATGCCGCCCGGAGTGATCCAGATGTCGCCGGTCTCATCGAGGATCGAGAGATTGCCGCCGGATGTCGTGGTCATGCCGTATCCATAGACACGGTGCATGATCGTGACCAGCTGCTCCCGCGGATGCATGTATGGGTATTTCATTTCCGCTCCTTCGCGCGCCTGTCCAGGTTCTTCTTGATTTCACCGATGAAGCCGATCGTCACGGGAATCGCGGCTCCCAGCGCCATGGAAATGAGAAACGATGCGCCGTCCGCACGGCCGCCCGGCGACGAAGGGTACAAGGACTCCGCGTAGCCTGCCGCAAGCGCGGCGGCGAGACCTCCGGCCGTCGTGATGAGGATGTCCGTGAACCGCGGATCGCCAAAGCCGGTGGAATCGAGAAGCTCCTTCGCCACGCCGCCTGCCGCCGCCGCGGCAATCGCTGTGAGCGGCAGCGACCAGGGATGCGTCGCGCCGAGCTGCGGATCGGATGCAAGATCCACGATGCCGGCCGCCGCAAGGCCCAGCATCATGCCGCCGAGGAAATGCAGGGACTTGCCCGGCGGGAATGGATCTGCGGCGCGCGCATCGGCACCGGCCACTCCCGCAACCGTCTGTGCGGCGAGGAAAGCGGGAAGCATCAGCATGAGTCCAAGAAGCATCGGCAGGCGGCTGGGCATGGTTCGGTGAATAAGCGTACAAAATTGTGTCGGCAGTGTCATTCCCCGGTTGCATCCGCCGGCGTCACCTGTCAAGGGTGTCGACCCGCGCGGCGGGGCATTTCGCAGAAAAAGGCTTCGCAGGCAAGGGGTCTGCCGCGGGAGATGGACGAAATCGCTCATAGACCGGATTTGCGAACGATATATCCGGACTGACCCTTTCGTTTTCATTTGCCGCCCGCCCGGCGGCCCTGTAGGTTTTCCCTGTGACAGACATCGAAGCCGCCGGCGGCGTCACCGCCGATCGGGTCCCTGCGCCGCCGGTTGTCCCGACCGTCGAGATGGAAACGCTCCGGCAGTGGCTGGAATCCGGCATACCGGTCACCATCGTGGATGTGCGGCCCGCCGCGCAGCGGGCGGAATGGCACATCCCCGGCAGCCTGCACATTGACGCCTCCGAGGCCCTGCGCGCGCGCATCCCCGGCGCGCTGGACGCGGTGAGCCAGTCTGCGGTCGCGCCGGTCGTCGCGGTCTGCGCCATGGGGCGGACGAGCCTGCTGGCCGTCGAGGCGTTGCGGGCGCGTGGCATAGATGCGCGTTCGCTCAACGGCGGCATGCGGGCGTGGAGCCTTGCCTGGAATATCGCGGAGCTTCCTCCGCTCACCGGGAATGTGACGGTGATACAGGTCCGGCGCACGGGAAAGGGCTGCCTGTCGTACATGGTCGCGGCAGGCGGAGAAGCGGCAGTCATCGACGCTTCGGTCGAGCCGGAGGTGTATCGGAACATCGCGGCCCGACGGGGCTGGCGCATTGCCGCCCTGGTGGAAACCCACGTCCATGCCGACCATCTCTCGCGGTCGCGCGCGATTGCAGATGCGCTGGGTGCGGCCGTCTACCTGCCCGAGCAGGAAAGAGTTTCCTTCCCGTACGTGACGGTTCAGGACGGTGACGTCATCCCGCTGGGCGGCAATCCCCGCCTCCTGCGCGCGCTGCGCACACCCGGGCATACCACGGAGAGCACCTGCTACCTGCTCGGTGAGGCGGTCCTGTTCTCGGGAGACACGCTCTTCCTGAAAGGTGTCGGAAGGCCCGACCTGGAAGGCGGCGCGGCTGAGGCGGCGCCGAGGGCCCACGAGCTCCATCGCTCCTTGCAGCGTCTCGTACGCATGCCCGGCAATCCGATTGTGCTGCCGTCCCACACGCCCGATCCCGTCCGCTTCGATGGTTTGCTGATCGGAACGCCTCTCGACTATCTTCGCCGCGAAAACCGCATGCTCTGCCTTGGAGAAGAGGAGTTTGTCGACACGATCACGGCCGGGATTCCCCCGACCCCGGCGAACTACGCGGCGATTGTCGCGCGCAACCAGACCGGGCTTTTCCCCGATGTCGATCCGACCATCCTGGAGGCAGGCTCCAATCGATGCGCCGTGGGGTAGAGGCGCCGCGCGTTCGTATCTGTGAGTGCGTGAGAGGCAACTGAACAACCTGCGTCTTATTTCAAACCGGACGGGCACATGCCTTGTTTCTCAATTGCAAAACCGCCTGCCCTTCACGTGTCAGGCGGGCACGCTATTGTCGCTCAACTGTCGATCTGCTCGAGAACTCCCGCGGCGATGCCCTTCTCCACGAGGGCTGCCCACGTGATGCGGACAGGACCTCCACGGGTTCCCGCGCGGGCGCGCACCTCCAGAATCCCCGCCTTGTGGACGCTTTCCGTGATCTGCTGGACCGCATCGTCGGCGTAGTCCTCGGGAATGGCCAGCACCTCGATAATAGCGTGCTCCATCGAGGTTGCGAGCACGAGACTGCCCGCGGGGTCTGTGGTGAAAAAGAGGGAGCGAGTCACTGCGATAGCTGCCTTTCGTGCATATTCAGAGTGCGGTTCCGGACGGGGTCAACCGGGCTTGTAGGCGTCGACCGCCGCTTTGCTGCAGAAACCAAGGCCGATCGCGATCTCGGCGAATGTCCGTTTGTCACCGGCCTTCTGGGCGGCCATGACAGCTTCCACTTGCGGCGGCTGTATCGCCCCGGTCCTCACAAGGAAATCGCCTATGCGTTCTGCCATGAGATTATCCCTGCCCGCAGTATAGCCCGGCAGGGGTGAAAGAGGCAAGATGGCCGCAAATGCCACCCTTCCGCGGTACCCCGCGGAGTTGAGTGGCCGCGCAGTAACCTTTACTGCTGTTGTTTGTTTACATTATGAATCTTCATAGAACCTCCTTTGAAAAGGGCCACTCCCCCGGGTAACGGGGGGGTGGCTCGTTCTTTTTTCCCGCCTGTTGTAGAATCACCTGTTCTTTGCGGCCACGGTAGCTTGCACGGTACACCGTGCAGTTTCGCGGCATTTTCCAGCATATCCGGAGGTCACGATGAACGACCAGATCAGGCAGATCGCGGACCGCATTCGCGGCCTGCGCGACATCGCGCAACTGTCGGTGGAGACCTGTTCGCAGGACCTCGGGATCCCTGTCGAGACGTACCGACGGTATGAGAGCGGGGAGGCAGACATCCCGGCGAGCTTCCTCTACCAGGTGGCGGGCAAGTTCCACGTCGAAATGTCGTCGCTACTCACGGGAGAGGAGCCCCGCCTCCACGTGTACGCGGTGACGCGTGCCGGCGGAGGGGTGAAGGTCGAGAGGCGCCGCGACTACGGCTACCAGAGCCTCGCGTTCAACTTCGTCGACAAGAAGATGCAGCCCTTCCTCATCACCATCGAGCCGCGGCCGGACTCCGAGCCGGTGCCCATGAACGCCCACCCCGGCCAGGAGTTCAACTATATCCTGGAAGGAAATGTCATGGCCGTTGTGGACAATCACGAAGTCCTCCTCTCCCCCGGGGATTCGATTTATTTCGACTCGCGCCATGGTCACGGCATGAAAGCCATTGGCGGCAAGCCGGCACGGTTCGTGGCCGTGATCCTGTAGGAAGAAAGGCACACCCATGCTCGAGAAGTATCTCCCGAANNGCGTCTTTCACTTTCGGCCAGATGGCGGAGCTCTCCAATCGGGCCGCCACCTTCCTGCTCTCCCTGGGCATCGGCCGCGGGGACCCGGTCATGCTCATCCTGAAGCGCCGCTACGAATACTGGTTCTGTCTCCTGGCGTTGCACAAGATAGGGGCGGTCGCCATCCCCGCCACGCATCTCCTGACAAAGAAGGACATCGTCTATCGCAACAACGCGGCTGAAGTGAAGGGCATCATCTGCGTCGGGGAGCAGAAAGTCCTGGACAATGTCGATGCGGCCGCACCGGAGTCTCCTACGCTTTCGGTCCGCGTCTGCCTCGGCGTGCAGAGACCGGGATGGCACGAGCTGGCAAAGGAAATGGAGCGCGCCAGCCCGACCTTGTCCCGCATGCCCACGGAGAACACTGACACGAGCCTCCTGTACTTCACCTCAGGCACGACCGGCATGCCCAAGATGGTGCAGCACGACTTCGTGTACCCGCTGGGCCACATCCTCACCGCGAAGTACTGGCAGAACGTNNAAGGCGGCCTGGGGAAAGATCTACGGGCAGTGGCTCTGCGGTTCGGCGGTATTCGTCTACGACTACGAAAGGTTCGTCCCGGGGGCAATGCTCGAGGTCGTTTCGCGTCACAAGGTGACGACATTCTGCGCGCC